>JAAZYK010000100.1 GCA_014239685.1 Dehalococcoidia bacterium
AACCGCTGAATACGACCACATACGGTACAGGCGAGTTATTCACGGCAGCGCTGGACGCCGGGTATCGTCGCTTCATCGTTGGAATTGGCGGAAGCGCAACAAACGATTGCGGAGCAGGTCTGGCGCAGGCACTCGGGATCAGCCTTCGCGATGTCGACAACAACGAGCTTGTCAGAGGTGGCGCGGCGCTTGCCGGTATCGACCACGTCAATATGTCGAAATTTGATAAACGATTGCGGGACGTGGAAGTAACCGTGGCGTGTGACGTCAACAACCCGCTCTGCGGTGAGGACGGCGCATCAGCGGTGTTTGGGCCCCAAAAAGGTGCGACTCCGGAGAACGTCAAGCAACTCGACGCCGCCTTGTCCCGATTCGCAGATGTGGTGGAGAACGATCTCGGCGTCAGTGTTAGGAGGAGGCCTGGTGCAGGCGCCGCCGGAGGGTTGGGTGCCGGGTTGATGGCCTTCCTGGATGCACGCCTAGCTGCCGGAGTAGACATCGTACTTGACGCCGTGGGGTTGGACCCAACGCTGGAGGGCGCCGACCTCGTCATCACAGGCGAAGGCCAGATCGACCACTCGACAATCTTCAACAAGACACCCGTCGGCGTGGCGGAGCGTGCGAAGAAGCGTGGGATTCCGGTAATCGCTATCGCCGGCGGCCTCGGTGAGGGTTATCGCGAGACGCACGAGAAAGGGATCGACGCCGCGTTCACGCTCGTCAGCCGTCCGATGTCACTGGACGATGCCATGGTCGACACCGCGAATCTGGTTGCAGGTGTCACCGAAGAGATAATGCGCACGATAGAGATCGGGCAGAGTCTGAAAGTCTGATGCGCTGCCGCCCTCTCCTGGGGTGTTGACGACGCACATCAATGAGGACTTAGCCTAAAGCGCCATGAGCAACGACCTGAACTCTCAGGCACCGGGTTAGACACTTTTGGACTAAAGAAATCTCTGATCAATAGTCAGGAGATGCTTGTCCTCATGCTCAAGATCATGGTTCCCATTGACGGCTCTCCGATACCCTCTCGCCATACTTATGAGCAGATAGTCGTTCATCTCAACCTTGCGATCGCGCAAATTGTTTCGGCGCCATCAAACCGGACCGTTATGCGACCTCATCATCAAACCTGATTGCCTTCGCACCCGCGCCAATCATTTCCTCGATCGCCCTTTCACCGTCTCCCGAACGCACATTAACTGCGCCGATCGCGTCGCTCACCAGATAAGTCTCAAAGCCAATCCGGCAGGCGTCCAGCACGGTGTTGAGCACGCAATAGTCGGTCGCTAAACCTCCAACAAAAACCCGGGTTACATCAGCCGCGTTGAGTCGTTCTTCAAGGTTTGAGTCCAGAAATCCTGAGTAGGCGTCGACAGAGGGGTCGTTGCCCTTTTTGATGATTTCGTGACCGTCCGGCAGATTCAATTCTGGATGGAACTCAGCGCCTTGGCTGCCCTGAACACAATGCGGCGGCCACGGCCCACCTGACTCTTTGAACGACGAGTGCCCGACCGGGTGCCAGTCCTGCGTTGCATAGACACGAGCACCCTGCTCGCTAAACACGTATGCCACTCGCGTCATCGTACGGGCCACCTCCGCCCCCGTGGCCACGGCGAGCGAGCCTCCGGGGCAGAAATCGTTTTGTACGTCGACGATCACCAAGGCATCTTGAGTAGTCAGATTCACAGCATTACCCCACGATGACCAGGTGCACCTCAAACGGGCCATGGATTCCTTCGACTATCTTCGCCGCAATGTCTCCGGTGCGGCTTGGGCCAGATATCAGGTTCATGGAACCGTGAATTGCATCATCATTAAAATCGGCACGTTCCAGAGTGAACAACTCGTCGAGAGACGGCAGCACATCTCCCCAATTGAGTATTGCTATGTGCCGCCCAGGGGCGAGCGACACCAGCCTTGAAAGTCCCTTGCGCGGGTGCAACACAACGGTGCCAGTTTCGGCAATGGCGTAGTCCACGCCGGTGATGCCGACATCAGCGTCAAAAGCCGCCTGTTTGAGGGTGGGAATATCGTCTCCGGCTCCACCAACTGTAGCGACTCCAGGCGAAATGCCCTTCGATTCCAAAGCGGCGTCAACCGGAATAGATGCGAATACACCCTGATCCGATCGCAACACGTTCGTCGCACCTGCTTCTGAGCAGATCTCCGCAACCACGTCCGCCGCGTCTTCAGGAGATGCGACCCGCCGAACTTTCCAACCCGCCATCGCTGCGGACTCCGTTATCGCGTCCAGCAGCGCATCTCCCGATTCGCTCATCTCGCGACGCACGTCGTCAGCTGACCGCCTGACATCTTCTACCGCAAGTCCTATGTGAGTGGCTCCGTCCAGTTCCGGCGCTCCCGGAGACCGACCTAGCGCGTCGCGAACACGCCCAAGAAATACGTCCCGCCCGGTGATGGCCATTACTCCCCACCTCCCGACTGACGTTTCTTGAAACGATCTCTAAACGGTGAAGATGCCGGTATCGGCAGATCTCTACTGCGAGTCCAGCCCGAGAGCGGAGGAGGAAGCCGACTGAACATTCCTTTCCTAGCAAACGGCCATCCCAGAAAATGGGCAATTTTACCGCCCGCATGGAACCTGTTCGAATTCATATTTCCGAACCTCCAAGCCTTCCAGCCCAACCGTTCAATCCGTCCAATATTGCGCTCTTCTGGTGGACCCTCTACGACCTTTTGTCGAAGATGAAGAAGCATGTTCGGGATATCAATCCTTACCGGGCACACCTCCCGGCAAGCACCACATAAGGAAGACGCAAACGGCAGGTCCTTACCCTGTTGCAGCCCGGACATCACGGGAGACACGACGGCGCCAATCGGCCCGGGGTAGACCCAGCCGTAACTGTGCCCGCCAACCTTCCGATACACCGGACAGGCGTTCAAACATGCGCCACAACGGAGGCAGTAGAGGGCCTCACGCAACTTCGGGTCGGCCAGCAGTTTCATTCTGCCATTGTCCACGATCACGAGGTGGAACTCTTCTGGCCCATCCTCCTCGTCATCTCGTCTCGGGCCGTTGATCATCGTGACGTAACTGCTGATTCGTTGACCCGTCGCGGACCTGATTAAAATACGGAGCATCATCCCAAGGTCTTGCATGGATGGAACGATCTTCTCCATACCCATAACAGCGACGTGAACACGAGGTATAGAGGTGCACATGCGTCCGTTACCCTCGTTAGTAACGAGGACGATGCTGCCGCTTTCCGCGACCGCAAAGTTGACGCCGGTAACCGACATGTCGGCACGTTGGAACGTCTCCCGCAGAACCCCTCTTGCCGTCGTCGTCAGCTCTTCAGGGGTCTGCCCGGGATCGGTGCCGGTCATCTCAGAGAACATTTCGGCGACCTGATCCTGAGACTTGTGAATCGCCGGGGCGATGATGTGATACGGCGCTTCACCGGCAAGTTGGATGATGTACTCACCGAGGTCGGTCTCGACGGCCTCGATGCCAACTGCCTCCATTTCATGAGCGAGGCTCATCTCCTCAGACACCATGGATTTGCTCTTGATGACGGTCTTCACGTCGCGGGCACGCGCTAAGTTCAAGATGTACTCGGTTGCCGCAGCGGAGTCCTCAGCGAAGAAGACATTACCGCCGTTTCCGTCGATTTTGTCCGTCAACATTTCCAGGTAGTAGTCCAGATTAGCGATCGTATGCTCTTTGATCGCCCGGCCCCGGTCGCGCTGCCCGTCCCAATCTTCTGTGGCGCTGCCGGCTGATTGTCGATTGGTGTGAAACCCGGTGTACACGGCCTCCATCGACATCTGGATAACCGGGTCGGCAAGAGTCTCTTTAGCACCTTTTTTGAAGCGGTCAGTTGTTGGTAGCATCAGGCCCGCCCCTCGGCAGCGTGATTAGTCGGGCATGTGGCCTCGTCCAAAATTTCGGCGATGTGGCGAACCTGTTGATTTGATCCACGGCGTCTAAGGCCTCCCGCCATGTGCATGATGCATCCGGTGTCGCCAGCCACGATCATAGATGCCCCCGTGGCAGCAGCGTTGTCCAGCTTTTCGTCGAGCATGGCCGTTGAGACATCAGAAAACTTCACGGCGAACGTTCCGCCGAATCCACAACAAACCTCGGGTCTATACATGGGTAGCATCTCAAGGCCTTTGACCTGCCCAAGCAGCTGCTGAGGCTGGTGGTCCACCCCGAGTTCACGTTCGAGGTGACAGCACTGGTGATAAGTAGCGTTCGCCTCTAGTTGCGCGCCCATTTCTGCAACAAGATCGTCTTGGCCAAGGACGTCCACCAGAAACTCCGTAAACTCGTAGATGCGCTCACCTACTCGCCGCACACGTTCCATTTCCGCCGGGTCGTCCTCGAACATCTCCTCGTAAAAATTTCTGACCATCGCACCACAGGAGCCTGATGGCACGATGATCGGGCCTTCGGTCGCATCGAACACATCCAGAAAGTGTCGAGCTACGTCGCTTGCCTCGTCACGAAACCCTGAGTTAAATGCAGGCTGTCCGCAGCAGGTTTGGCCCTCCGGAAAATCGACCTCGATGTGGAGACGTTCAAGAACGTTGACCACGCTCTCCCCAACCTCCGGCCGAAACTGGTCAACGAGGCAGGTTACGAAAAGCTGGACGCGTTCGGGTCGCGGTGTCTTGGTGGGCTGTACTGTCATCGGAGCCAAACGTAGCAGAACTGGCGCACAGCGGGAAGTGTGGCCGTGGCGTGGAAAACGATCTAAGCTTTTTGTCGGCCTCGCGAGAGTTCAGGGTGTTAGGCATGTCCTAGAACGCACTCCGCAAACCTCCTCTCGTGATAATCTGCGCAGACTGTCAACCGAAAACAGCTAACCCTGAATACTGGATCCAATATCGCGTGCCCGAAAACCAGTACGACATCATCGTTGTCGGCGCCGGCATTATCGGACTGTCGACCACTCTGACCCTTTTGGAACGACACCCCGACCTCAAGATCGCACTGCTGGAGAAGGGTGACGACATCGCCCAGCAGCAGACTGGTCACAACAGCGGCGTAATCCACTCCGGCATCTACTACAAGCCCGGGTCATTCAAAGCACAGTTCTGCGTCGAAGGTCGGGCCTCGATGGTGAAGTTTTGCCAGGAGAACGAGATCCCTTACCGCGAAATCGGCAAGGTGATCGTTGCTTCAGACGATGTACAGGTTGAACGGCTGAAGATCTTAGAAGAGCGCGGCAAGGCGAACGACGTAGAGGGTCTCCGATTGGTCGACCAAGACGAACTGGCGGAACTTGAGCCGCACGTCAAAGGGATCGCTGCACTGTTCGCTCCCAAGACCGGCATCGTCAACTACCAGGACGTGTCCCGAGTCTACGCAGAGAAGGTACAGAACGCCGGCGCGCAGATCCACCTGAATTCCAAAGTGGAGAGCTTTGAGCGTCACGACGGGCTGATCTATATCGAAACCGAAAGCGGCGAATTCAGTGCGAAGAACATCATCAACTGCGCCGGACTTCACTCGGACCGGGTCGCCCGGATGATGGGTGTCGACCCCGGTCTGCACATCATCCCGTTCCGGGGCGAGTACTACACCATAAAGAAGGAACGGGAGCACATGGTCAAGCACCTGATCTACCCTGTGCCGGACCCCGCATTTCCATTCTTGGGCGTCCACTTCACCCACAATATGAAGGGCTACGTGGAGGCCGGGCCGAACGCCGTCCTGGCGATGCGCCGTGAGGGATACCGGAAGCGCGACTTCTCTATCGGTGATAGCTGGGAAACCTTTACCTTCGGCGGGTTTTGGAAAATGACGGCCCGCGACTGGAAGACCGGGTTTTATGAGGTGAATCGATCGCTCAGGAAGAGCGTCTTCGTGAAAGACCTTCAGAAGATGATCCCGGAGATAAAGAAGTCAGACCTCGGTACTGGTGGGTCAGGTGTTCGGGCACAGGCCGTCGACAATCAGGGAAATCTACTAGACGACTTTCGGATCGCCCAGACCGAAGACGCCGTGCACGTACTGAACGCGCCCTCGCCGGGCGCCACGTCCTCACTTGTGATCGGAAACAAGGTTGCTGACATGGCGGAAGAGACCTTCGCGTTGATCTAGGCTCCGGGTGCTTCGCTACCCGCGTCCCATCCATGCCCCAACGGCTAATGGGCTGTCCGATTCGGCCTCGTGCAATCGCCGCACCATTTGCATTGATGCGATGAACGCATCGACCTGGCCCGCCAGGTACTCCATTGTCACGCCGCCTCGAAGGTCAATCACGTGCTTCAGCCACATCGAGCCATAAGGGCCGAGGTCCGTGTCGTTGTCCACCAGAGCGACGCCGGTAACGAGATTCCAGTTCAACCTGTCTACGAATCTGTGGACCAAGTTGAGCGCACCTGCTCCGCCAATAGGCCGTCTCGGATAGTAGAAGAGCAGATCGATAAGCGAAATATCGCCACCCGGCACGTAGATACGAGGCTCCGGGTCCGGCATTACCTGGATCTTTCGGTCATCGTCCAGCAGAACCTGAAAGCGGTTTGAAATATCCAGATTCGAAGCAACCACGCGCCATGAAACCGGAGGTGGCGCTCCTTCCAGAGCGTAGCGGGCGGCAGAGAGAGCGTCTTTCCCGGGCAGGATCAAATCTTTAGGCAGGACTCTAACCTTCTCATTGGCTACATGCGGCCGGTGTGCGATGAGGATACGCGATGTTGTCCACAATGGTGGCGCGGGTAACGATATCTATGTCACCGCACAACGCGCCCCACATCCAGATCTTCTTCCCACCAAGGAGGAGCCTTAAATTTGCCATTCCCTAATTTAATAGAGGATCTCCGGGCGGATAAGTCCCGGGAATACAAAAATTATTGGAACAACTCATGAGCACGTATTAGGCCCAAAATAACAGTGCCCTAGCGGGCGTTTGCGTGCTTCTTCTGGCCCTGTTCGCGACCGCGTTGAAGCTGTGAAAGCGTCGCCTTTCGGATCCGGACGCTGCGCGGGGTCACCTCAAGGCACTCATCGGACATGATGAACTCGAGCGCCTCTTCAAGCGTGAGCGTCTTGTGCATCGCGAGATGCTCCGTGGCGTCTGCCGATGCCGCACGCATGTTGGTCTGCTTCTTCGGTTTGGTCGGGTTCACGTCCATGTCCTGAGACCGCGGGTTTTCGCCGACAATCATGCCTTCATAGACATGCGTACCCGGCGCAACAAAAAGTTGGCCTCGATCCTGCAGGCTCTGCAATGCATAACCGGTGGTCTGACCGGTACGGTCAGCAACGAGGCTTCCTGTGCGGCGCGTGCGAAGCTCGCCGGACCAGGGTTCGTATCCCTCGAAAACATGGTTCGAAATTCCGGCGCCGCGC
>JAAZYK010000101.1:0-7036 GCA_014239685.1 Dehalococcoidia bacterium
CCCACAGGCTGTTGCCTCTTGGGCTGCGGCGAGAACCGTTGATCTTATGGCTACTGGCCGTAGCGGTCGCGTTAGCCGCCGCTTTACCCGCAATCTACCTAGCTGTACGTGCCGCAGATGCCGGCAGTGGTGCTCTCGACGTTATTTTAGACCCCAATACTGTGGGTCTTCTTTCGCGTTCGCTACAACTGGTCATTCTGGTAACTCTAGGCTCCGTCCTGATTGCGGTACCTCTGGCCTGGTTAACCGTACGAACTGATTTACCGTTCAAACGGTTTTGGGGTGTTGCAGCCGTATTACCGCTTGTCATTCCTAGTTATGTTGGTGCTCTGGCGTTTATCTCAGCATTGGGCCCCAAAGGCTTGTTACAAGGCTGGCTTGAAACACCGTTTGGGGTAGATCGTCTTCCCGACCTTTACGGACTTGCTGGCGCGACTGCCGTCCTTACGCTTCTCAGTTACCCGTACGTATTCTTGACGGTAAGGGCTAGCCTCTGGCGTGTAGAACCTGAGATGGAAGAGGCGTCACGATCTCTCGGGCGATCTCCGTGGCATACCTTTCGACGGGTAACGCTGCCGATGCTTTATCCGGCTATAGGTGCAGGTGCATTGCTCGTAGCGTTGTACACATTGAGCGACTTCGGGGCCGTTGCATTGCTTCGATACGACACCTTTACCTGGACCATCTACAGTGAATACAACAGTTCCTTTAACAGGGTGGGGGCTGCCGTGTTGTCGCTTGTACTGCTGAGTGTTGCGGTGAGCCTTATTCTGGTCGAGGCGGGTGCTAGGAGACGGGCTCGGTATTACGCCGGGGCCAACTCAGCTCGCCGTGACCGGCGCATCGTAAGGCTCGGACGTTGGCGGATTCCTGCTTCGATGTTTTCCGGTGCCATCACTTTACTGGCGCTCGGTGTACCGATGTTTGTTCTGCTGTACTGGCTCGTGCGTGGTATAAACGCTGGTGAGTCCGAGTTGTTCGACATAGGCGCGCTCTACAATTCGGTTCAGTTTTCGACGTACGCCGCCTTCGCTACCGTGATCGCTGCCGTTCCGATTTCTGTACTATCTGTCCGCCGACCCGGGTTACTTTCAGCCGCCCTTGAACGTTTCTCTTACGTCGGATTCGCCATGCCAGGGATAGCCGTGGGCCTTGGTCTTGTATTTTTCGGGATCCGGTACGCATTCGGTCTCTACCAGACCACCTATTTGTTGGTGTTTGCCTATGTCGTTCTGTTCCTGCCCGTAGCTGTCGGGACGATCCGATCCTCTCTCTTGCAGGTTAATCCGAGAATGGAAGAGGCTGCGATGAGTTTGGGGCGCTCCCGGATCTGGGCTTTCTTGACCATCACGGTTCCGATTATTCGGCCAGGTCTGGCGGCGGCAGCTGTGATGGTGTTTCTGCTAACAATGAAAGAGTTACCTGCCACATTGATTCTTGGGCCTATAGAATCACGAACCCTTGCGACATCGATTTGGACAGCCGCCGAGGAGGCGTTCTTTGCCCGAGCGGCTGGTCCATCATTACTATTGATCGTGGCTGCTGCTGCGCCAATGACATTTCTGGTACTACGTGAAAGGCCTCGCACTTGATCGGTCTTCCTGGCCTTCGGAAAAGGCGTTCTGAGGGCGTGCACACGGATATAGCACTTCGTTGCACTGGCGTTAGCAAGTCGTTCGACGCAACGATCGCCGTTGAAGAGTTTGATATCGAGGTCAAACGCGGTCAGATACTGGCCCTAGTTGGCCCAAGCGGTTGCGGAAAAACTACGGTCCTTAGGATGATCGCTGGATTGGAAGTTCTCGATACTGGTCGTATCGAGATCGGCGGTCAAGTCGTGGCGTCTAATGAACGTCATAGTGGCCCGGATAAGCGCAGTGTTGGCATTGTGTTCCAGGACTACGCTCTTTTCCCCCATATGACGGTAAAAGCGAATGTCGGCTACGGGCTCGATCGCAAAGGCCGTGAGGAACGAGTTGAAGAGGTTCTACAACTGGTTGGATTGAACGGTTTAGGTGAACGACTTCCGAGTGAACTTTCGGGCGGACAACAACAGCGCGTAGCACTGGCTCGTACGTTGGCGTTACGTCCCGATGTGTTGCTCTTAGATGAGCCGTTTTCAAACCTAGACGCTGGTCTGCGAGAGCGTGTGCGTGCAGAAATTAGAGATATCCTTAAGGCGGCAGGCACCACAACTGTATTTGTGACTCATGATCAGCAAGAGGCGCTATTTATGGGGGATCTTGTTGGTGTGCAGGTAGCTGGACGAATTGAGCAAGTGGACGTCCCTGAATTAGTGTTTCACAGGCCCGCCACCGATTTCGTCGCCCGTTTTATGGGGATGGCGGACTTTTTGCCCGTTGAACCTCTCGGGAATAGGCTCGTCACGGAGGCTGGTCCTGCTCGGGCTGTCCCGGGCTTCGAGCCGCCCGAGTCGGCTCCACTGGAGGTGATGGCGAGACCGGACGATTTCGTTCTGGCGCCATCGGAGGACGGGCAGGGCGTCGTTATAAGCCGGGTCTTCCAGGGATGGGCGTACACATATGAGGTGGAGCTCAATTCCGGCCTTCGTATCCACTGCCAGATGCCGCATCTGCTCACCATCGAAGTCGGGCAGCGTGTGCTCGTGAATCTGCGGCGTGATCACCCTCAGATGTTTTTCTCGGAGGGGCACGCAGTACCCGAAGTCCCCCGCTACGGCCACCAGTCTTAAGCTCGACATCATCGTCAACTGTCGAGGGCAGTTAGGCGGACCTGTTTTGAGCAGGATTAAGTTCGGCAGGATTTAAATAGCTACACCCCTGCGGTGATTATTTTTGAGCCCTGGCTGTTTCTGCTGCAGCCATATCGGCGTTGTGAGCAGCCAAACGGAATCTTGCTTTGACCCGTGACGGCTTTTCCAATGTCAGCATCATCGGTCCGCTTGCGACCAGTACGATCAACAGAATTAGGAACGGTGTCCGGTAGGTGCCGGTGACGTCAAACATGATTCCGACAAACACGGGCCCAAACGCGCCGAGCACTGCATTAACCGTGCTCATGATACCGAGCATAGATCCGTAAGTTTGGCGACCGAAATAATCACCGATCATGGCCATTCTTACCGGGATGCTTGCACCAAACCCGGCTCCGAAGAAAAGCGCGTAAAACCCTAATCCCCACTGTCCCAGAGATACTCCACCTATGGTGGCGTTCAGTGATATGAGGGCTAGAACCCCGATGATCTGCATATAGAACGCAATCGCCATGATGTAGCGCTTATCCACGAAGTCGCCGATAAACCCCGATCCCAACCGGCCGATAAAACTGCCAACAGCGAATCCAAATACCGCGATGGCCGCGGTAGAACGGCTAATGTCGAACGATTGCATCGCGTCGATGTGCAAAAGAGTCGTGGAACTTACCAGATGACCGAGACTGGTCCCGATAGCGAGTTGCCAGAAAAAACGGGTCCTCAATGCCGTGAAGATCGGGATACGCCGCTCAGTATTTAGGGGCTGCTGAAGTCCCGCGGCCGTCGTTTCAGGAACTGGATCACCGTCAGGCAGCAGGCCGACATCTTCGGGCTGTCGAGTCATTACAACGATTGCCGGAATTCCAATTATCCAGAATCCAATTCCGACGGACAGCAACGCGTCACGCCATCCGATTGAGTCGACGAACCACACGAGCAGCGGCGCAGCCATTGCGCCGATCGCCGAAGTGGACATCAGTATTCCGATAGCGCGACTACGCTTACGAACGAACCAGTTACCGACCGTTGCGACGATCGGGAGGAACGTTCCGAATGACATCCCGAGGGTGAGTACCGCCATGACGACGTAGAAGTGCCACAGATTTTGCATCTGGCTCATGCCGATGAAACCAAGTCCTGTGACGAATAGCCCGAACGCCATCAGCTTGCGCGGGCCGTATTTGTCGAGCATAAGTCCGACGACTATCGACATCCCGCCGGACTCGATGCGGTTGAACGATAGCGCCAAAGCTGTAGCCCCACGACTCCAGCCAAACGCGTCAACTATCGGGGTGAAGAACGCCCCGAATCCCTGCCAGAAAACGCCGGACGCGTATGCCTGAACGATCCCGCCATAACCGACGATCCACCAGCCGTGAAAGAATTTCGGTTTTTGCTGAACCTCGACACCGGCGTTTCCAGCTGATGAAGTTTTTTCAGGAGGCTCTTCTGAAAGGCTAGAGTCGTTGGAGGTCGACGTGGCTTCTGGCTCCTTGGGCTACTTTGAATCCGGGAGAGCTTCTAGAAACGGTGAGACAGCGGCGTGGAATCCGGACGGATTATCACCCTGCACCAGATGGCCGGCGCGCTCGACGGTTTCTGCTTTGCTGCCGGGGATAACCTCCAGCATGCGCTTGATACTCGGTGGCGTGAGCATCTCGCTGTCGCCGCCAATTACGTAAAGCGTCGGGCAGGTGATCTGCGAGAGTATCTCCCATCGTGCATCTTCGGAATCGTTAGGCCCGTTGACTGGTCGTCGTATGTTGGGATCGTACTTCCACGACCACTTTCCGTTCGGGAATTGTCGGGTGGTGTGTGTCAAGCTGCCACGCAACTGTTCGATGGGTCGGCTCGGTAGGTAGGAGTGAACGCGTTCCACAAGGTCCTCGTACGTGTCGAACTCTCGCTGACCGTCCATAAAGTTTCGGACTCGTGCGCCTCCCGGCTCCTCCATACGCGGCCCGGCATCTACGACAATGAGGGCGCGTACTTTATCCGGGTGTCCTGCGGTGTAGGTGTAAGCATTGCGGCCGCCCATTGAGTGGCCCACCATCACAAAATCTTCCAGTCCGACGGTATCTACAAAGGCTTCAACGTCCGGGACGTAAGTCGGCGCGCCGTAGTTGCCGTTCGGGTCCCACTCGGAGTCGCCGTGTCCGCGCTGGTCCAACGCCATACAGTGGAAACGATTATGCAAGGCCAGCGCAGAGAAGTCCCACGAGTGGCCCTGTTGCGCCGTTCCGTGAAGGAAGAGAAGGTCCGGCAGGTGTGGGTTGCCCCAGTCCAAGTAGTGGAACTTGAGGCCGTTTAGCTCGACGGTCTTGTCGGTTGGCTCAGCAGCCTCTGGGATGTCTAGGCCGGAGCGTCGGGCCGCCTCAAGCAGGCTTAGCCCGGGAGTCAAATTACCATCCGAAGATACCAAGGGGATCCTGTACGAAGTAGGGGTGTCACAAATCAGCGGTCGCAATCATAGACCCACAGAGGTGTGTCGGGCCATGTCTGAAAGAGAAATGGTTTTTCTAGCCGACCTTCAGTCCGGAATCAGGTCGTCGCAATCCCAGTCCGAGATGCCGATCATTCGCCCGCCAATTGTTTGCACAAGTTCTCGTGACTGCGGCGTTTCCATGTCCAGATTTGCCACGGACAAGACGGAGGGGATCAGTGTTCTCAGAAGACCGCGTCGGTAATCTTCGATCAAATGGTCAGGTGAGTATCCAGTGACGCCGTTTTCTCTAAGCGTTGACAGGTATGTATCAAGTAGTTCCCGCTCGTTGTCGCGCCGTGTCTCAACCGGCAGGCTGCCCTGTATGAAGTATGCGATGTCGAGCGCTGGACTTGTCACCGTGACGTCCTGCCAGTCTGTGAAGACCACTTCATCGTCCCGGAAGAATATGTTTCCGAGGTGGCAGTCACCGTGATTTAGAGTCTGATTAGTGCTGGCTGACGCTTCCAACACGGCGGCAAGTCCCGTGCCTAACTTGTCTGCGATCGTGAAAAGTTCAGGCGCGTAAATATCAGCCAGAGTGTCGGTCGCTCGACCCCAAGCGTCCTGGTAGCGCGCCTGTACAGTATCGTTTTCCGTAGGAGCTCCGGAAGCGCGCCCTATCCAATCCAGCCCTGCAACTCGGCCGTCGTTCCACCACCGCGCATGAAGGCGGGCGAGACTGCGCACGACTAAAGCCGCTTGGGCCAACGAGCAGCCGGTGATTTCGTCCCCCTCCTCCAACGCGGTCAAGTCTTCGAGCAAGAGAACGAAGTCTCCGGAATCCGGGTCTAGATCAGCAAAATAACAGTCAGGCACAGGAATTCCGGCCTCCGTTGCCAGTTCCCGGTAGAACATCGCCTCCCGTTGGTACATGCCGTCTCGGATCGCGTAATCGCGTATCGTAAGGTCGGTGGAGGGAGACTTTGCGACAATCGTAAGTGGCATCTCTGAGTCGCCTGAGTAACTGACGTTTAATCGCCTTATAGATCCGGCGAATCCACGGCCCTGTCCAATGCGTTCGAGTGTCAAGGATTGCACGATTGTCCGCATAGGCAAGCGGCTGTTCGCATGTAGAGCGGCGGTTAACCAGTCTGGAGTGAAATCGTCGCTTGTCCGAGGAATTGCCAAGGCTTTACTTCTCCGTCAGACGTTTGAAAAGCGCATCGATATTTGGCACATGACGCAGTTTACAAGGGCCCTAAATGCGTACCATCCAGATGATTCCTGCGGAAACCAGGCGGGTCACGGCCATCGCAAGGAACACAATTTCCCACGGGCTTCCGCTGGCGTCCAGAATGACGCTGAAAATAAGCGCCTGAGCGCCGGCGTATGCGTAGCCGTGGGCATCGAGTACTCCACTCGCCGTCGCCGCCATGTGTCTTCCACCGATGTCCACAGCGGTCGCTGCGATTAAGGTGAGGCTCATCGCGAACCCGCCGATGAGGAGTAGTCCCGCACCCAGAAATTCGTTGTCTGCCGGAGCGAACGCAATGATCACGAGGACGAGGGAACTGATGAATGCAGATGCCAGAGTCATGGGCCGGCGTCGACTTCCAAGGAACATATCCGAAATGTAGCCAGAAACGAGCGGCGCTGTGAGATATCCGACCGGCAGCGCCACTGTGACTAGTACCGTGGACTCGATAGAGAGTCCGCCCTCTTCAAAGTAGTAGATTGGGACCCACGTCGTCAGGCCGTACCGAACAACGTTCTCAAGGCCTTTGACGTGAGAGGCTGCTACGAAGCGCCAGTTCGTCATCAGCGTTTTGTATGGTCCCAAACCGCGCAGATGATCTGAAGAAGCTGCTTCTGCCTGG
>JAAZYK010000101.1:7046-7311 GCA_014239685.1 Dehalococcoidia bacterium
CCCGTAGATGAAGTGGGATCCTCGTCGTATGGCTCCAGCCCGACGTCCGACGGACGGTCTCGAACGACGAGGAAATAGACGATGCCTGCGACCGCGATAAGGAGTGGTGGATATCGGAAGGCGGCGCGCCAGCCCCACTCGGACGCGACCCATCCGGTGACTAACCACATGGTCAGCATGGCTCCACCAGCGGCGACGCCGACCACTCCCATAGCCCTTCCGCGCTGGGTTCGGGGCCACCACTGGGTGATCAACGCCACACCGG
>JAAZYK010000102.1 GCA_014239685.1 Dehalococcoidia bacterium
GCCGGCACAACTGCTCCGTTATGCGAAATGGTCCCTATTCGGGCACTCGGCCATTTCGAAATTTCCAAAGAGATGTTACGAGTGCTGCGGATGCCGCTACAGGCACGTTTAGCGCGCGTCCTTCGCGCACCACCATGCCCAGGAGATGTTCTATTTCCAGTTGATTTCCAGCTCGGAAATCACCCTGGAGTGAGGCCTGCGCCTCTGCCGCTTCGGAGATGCCGTCACGCAGCTTTTCGTCCACCACATCCGGTGCAAGGTTCACACCTTTGGCCCGCGCGACTCGCTCCACGTCTTCCATCACCGACCGAACGGTGTACTCGCCCCACGGGCTGTCCAGAACTTCTACAAAGGAGCCTCGTGAAGCCGTCATCACCGTGCCGATCGGCCCGACGTTGACCAGCTTGGTCCACAGTGTGACTGCTATGTCATTTCCGATATCCGGCTGGATTCCTTCTTTGTTGAGGAGGTTAAATACCGTCTCTGTGCGCGCCGTCCGGGAGCCATCCTGCTCTCCAAAAGCTATTCGTGCAGTCGAGCCGGACTGGTGAATCACTCCCGGTTCGGGGCGGCCCGTCTCGATGTATGTGGCACCCGCCATCACGTGATCCCAGCCGTAGCGCTCGGCGATCACTTCGGCACTGTCAACGCCGTTCTGGACGGTCAGCACCGTCGTGACGTCCTTGAGTAGTGGCTCAATTAACGGTAGGGCGACCTCATTGTGGAACAGCTTCACGGTGTAGAGGACGAAATCAACCGGCCCGACCTCATTGGGATCTGAGGTGACCTGTGGGTAAACGGTGAAGTCACCCCAGTTAGTCCGGAGTTGGAGGCCGTTGGCCTTCATCGCATCGAAATGAGCGCCGGGTCGGGCAAGTAAAGAAACCTCTTCGCCGTGGCGCGCCAATACGCCGCCGTAGTACCCGCCGACCGAGCCTGGGCCGATGACCGCTACTTTCATTCTGGGGTTCTTCCTTTGTCGATGCGGGGCAATGGATTCACATGCCCTGCCCTGTTTCGTATTGTGATATTTCTTAGGATTTACGGGCCTTAACGATAGCGTAGTTAGTGACTTCGATGCGCGCGTTTGTACACCCCGTATTGGGCGATAGGGCGTAAAATTAAGGCCTCCTCAGAGATCAAAGTCTCTTGCACCCTCATCAGGCCTCAATTTCAGGACTTGTACATGACAGATTTCACGCGCCCAGACGGCCGCACCGCCGATGAGCCCCGGTCGATCACCATAGAAACAGGATTCCAGCCGCATGCCGAAGGTTCCGTCTTGATCACTTCCGGCAATACGCACGTCATCTGCTCGGCTTCGGTCGAGGAGTCTGTACCGCGCTGGATGCGTGGTAAGGGTCGGGGCTGGGTAACGGCCGAGTACGGAATGCTGCCTAGGGCGACGAATACGCGATCACGCCGAGAGGCCAGCGCCGGTAAGCAAGGTGGGCGCACACAGGAGATTCAGCGCCTGATCGGTCGGTCGCTCAGGGGCGTTGTCGATCTGTCAGCGTTAGGCGAACGTTCGATCACGGTGGACTGCGACGTGGTGCGCGCCGATGGCGGCACCCGCACCGCGTCGATCACAGGGAGCTACGTGGCACTCAGCATCGCCCTGCGTGGCCTGGTCACCAAAGGCCTGATTGACAAGGACCCGATGATCGACTCTGTCGGCGCCATAAGCGTGGGCATTGTCTCGGGGACGCCGTTGCTCGATCTTTGCTACGAAGAGGACTCGGCGGCTGAGACGGATATGAACGTTGTGATGACCGGCTCTGGGAAGTTCATCGAACTGCAGGCGACCGCCGAAGGTGTGCCGTTTGATCGTTCGGAATTGAACGACCTCCTGGAACTGGCGCAACTCGGCATCCGTTACGCCATGGATCAGCAGGCGGCTGTCTTAAACTCTTAGTCTGGCTGGGACGCCTTCCAAATTTCCATAAACCAGAATCAACTCTCCGATGCCCAGCGATTGAAAGCGAGCCTTTCTCATATGCAAACAATTGTGGATGTCCACGCAAGGGAAATCCTTGACTCGCGCGGCAATCCAACCATCTACGCGGAGGTCACGCTGTCCGATGGGACCGTCGGTGGCGCCGCCGTGCCATCCGGGGCAAGCACCGGACAGCGCGAGGCGCTGGAAATGCGGGACGGTGACACAAGCCGATACATGGGTAAGGGCGTCCAGAAAGCTGTCACCAACGCCAACAGCGCGCTACGTGAGGCCGTGCTCGGGTTTCAGATCGCGGACCAACCGGGCATCGACCAGGCGATGTTGGATGCAGACGGGACCGCAAACAAAGGGGAATATGGCGCTAACGCAATCCTCGGGGTTTCGATGGCAGCGCTCAGGGCGTCCGCGTTTGGTGCCGGCATCCCGTTATACCGGCGGGTGGCCCAGCTTGACGGTTCATCCATCCCAACTGAATTACCAACGCCGATGTTCAATCTGCTTAACGGCGGTGCACACGCAGTTGGTTCGACGGACTTCCAGGAGTTCATGGTGATGCCGGCCGGGTTCGACAGCTATCCGGAGGCACTAAGGGCCGCGGTTGAGATCTACCACACGCTCAGGATCCGGCTGGAGAATGACAAGTACCAGACCGCGGTGGGTGATGAGGGCGGCTTCGCACCCACCGGGTTCGACACACGGATGGCTTTACAACATCTTGTGGACGCGATAGAGGGCGCGGGATACAGGGCGGGCATCGACGTGTTCCTCGCGCTGGACCCGGCGTCAAGCGAGTTCGGACCTGAACCTGAAGAAGGCTCACCTTACGAGTACAACCTGATGCGTGAGAACAAGGTCCTCACTACACTACAGATGGTCGACCTGTATCAACAACTGGTAGCCGAGTACCCGATCGCCAGCATCGAGGACGGTCTTGCCGAGGGCGACTGGGATGGCTGGGTGCAGCTCAACGCGCGTATCGGCGACAGGGTTCAGCTCGTCGGAGACGATCTGCTGGTCACACAGCAGCGTTACGTGGAACAGGGGATCAAGATAGGCGCTGCCAACGCCGTACTCGTGAAGTTGAACCAGGTAGGTACGGTTACAGAGACGCTGGAGACCATCGCCACGGCACGTGATGCAGGATGGGGAATCGTGGTCAGCCACCGGTCTGGTGAGACCGAGGACACCACCATCGCCGACCTCGTCGTCGGCACGCGATCAGGCCAGTTGAAGGCCGGAGCACCGGCACGGAGTGATCGGGTAGCGAAGTACAACCGATTGCTCGCGATCGCTGACGAACTTGGTACGAATGCCGAGTACGCCGGTCGTCGGTCTTTTCGCTAGTCCTTCCGTTAAATCGCCCTCGCCGGTAGACTCAGGATTCCGGTCGTGAATCGTATCTATTTACTTCCGGCCTCGACGCCCGGTTGAGACCTGATCGCCCGCCCTTAACTGGCCGGTCAAATTTGTGGAGATGCCTAATGGCAGACAAGACGAGAGTCGGAATCAATGGATTTGGCCGAATCGGCCGACAAGTGCTCCGGGCTATACGTGAGCGAGTTTCGGACACCGTCGAGATCGTGGCGGTAAACGGTCTTGCGGACTCCGAGACCAACGCTCACCTGTTCAAGTACGACTCCAGTTACGGTCCTTACTCTGGGACGGTAGAGACGAACAATGGTGACTTGATCATCGACGGAGACCGGATACGGGTACTGTCGGATCGGTTTCCCTCGAACCTACCGTGGGGCGATCTCGGCGTAGAAATCGTGATCGAATCCACAGGTTACTTCACAAAGGCTGAGCAGGCGCGTGCACATATCGAGACCGGCGCCAAGAAGGTCATCATCTCCGCCCCAGCCACCGGCGAAGATCTGACGATAGTACTTGGCGTGAATGACGATCAATACGACCCTGCGAATCATGTCGTGCTGTCCAATGCTTCCTGCACGACGAACTGTGTCGCTCCGATGGCGAAAGTGCTACATGACCGCTTCGGCATCGAGCAGGCGTTGATGTCCACCATCCACTCTTACACAACTGACCAGAACCTCCAGGACGGTGTCCACGGTGATCTCCGCCGCGCACGTGCCGCCGCCATGAGCATCATTCCGACATCGACCGGTGCAGCGCGCGCTGTGACGGTAGTAATTCCGGAACTCAAGGGCAAGATAGACGGCATGGCATACCGGGTTCCGACGCCTTCGGTTTCGGTAACCGATCTCACGGCGACGCTTGAGAAGTCTGCAACCGCAGAGGACGTAAACGAGGCGTACAAGCAAGCGTCGATGGGTAATGGTTTGTACGGCTTTCTAGGCTACTCGGTGGAGCCGCTTGTTTCGATCGACTACAAGGGCAACCCGAACTCTGTGACCATCGACGCGCTGTCCACTTCATCGATCAACGACAAGATGGTGAAGGTTGTTGGCTGGTACGACAACGAATGGGGATACTCGTGCCGGACCGCAGACCTAGCAGCGTTCGTGGCTGCCAGGGGCGTATAGAGGCGCAGAGATCGAGGCGTCAGGGACGTCTTACCAGCGTTTTCGTTGGTTGAAGGCTGTGGGCGTATTGCCATACGGCCTTACTGGGTCGCTATTTGCACCCGACCAATCTCTGCACTCCCGACTAATCAGGAAAGATGGGGACGCCTGACAATAGCCATTCGACTCCGATTAACACCAGTCTGGGTGTTTATGTGGCCGACGGTTCTGGCCAAGCGTACAATTCTCTTGCGCTCAGATGAGCGGCCGCGCGGGTTCGGTGTCGCGCGGATATCGTCGCCTTCCCAGATATATTTCGTTTAACGATCTGAAATGGCGATCAGCAAATGGAGAAAAAGCCGATGGCTACGTCTACTAACGGAACTGCTACCTCATACATCGAACGCGTTCGAGAACCGCGCTGGCTGAACAGTCAAGACGCCGAGGTCGGTAGTTACGCCGTCAAGTCCGGTCTCGCGCAGATGCTCAAGGGCGGCGTGATAATGGACGTCGTCAACGACGAACAGGCGAAGATCGCCGAGGATGCAGGTGCTGTCGCAGTGATGGCGCTTGAGCGTGTCCCGGCAGACATCCGCCCGGGCGGCGGCGTCGCTCGCATGTCCGACCCCAACATGATCGAGGCTATTTTGAAGGCCGTGACCATCCCTGTGATGGCCAAGTCCCGAATCGGTCACTTTGTTGAGGCTCAGGTCCTCCAAGCGCTTGGCGTCGATTTCTGCGACGAGTCCGAGGTTCTCACCCCGGCCGATCACGAGTTCCATTCCAACAAATGGGCGTTCAAGATGCCGTTCGTTTGCGGCTGCACCAACCTCGGCGAGGCACTTCGACGCATCGGTGAGGGCGCTTCGATGATCCGCACCAAGGGTGAAGCCGGCACCGGTGACGTTGTTGAGGCTGTCACGCACGCACGTACAGTCCTTGGCGAGATCAAAAGGCTTCAGCACCTACCAGAGATGGAACTTATGACGGCGGCCAAGAACCTGGGCGCCCCATACGATCTGGTTCTTGAAGTGGCCCGAACGGGCAAGCTCCCCGTAGTGAACTTCGCGGCCGGAGGAATTGCCACTCCAGCAGACGCTGCTCTGATGATGCAGATCGGCGTAGATGGTGTATTCGTCGGCTCCGGCATCTTCAAGTCCGGCAACCCGGCGCAGCGTGCTGATGCGATTGTCCAGGCGACAACTCACTTCGACAACCCGGACATTATTGCCAACGTTTCACGTGACCTGGGGGAGGCGATGGTCGGTATCAGCTCCAACGAGCTGCCGGAGTCTGAGCAACTCGCCAAGCGCGGCTGGTAGGAATATTGCCGCTTAACATAGGTGTCCTAGCTCTCCAGGGCGATTTCCAAGAACATCGAGCCGTGCTCGAGTCTCTCGGCGCTGCCGTCACCGAGGTACGCCTGCCCCACCAGTTGGAGGGACTAGACGGCCTGGTGATTCCCGGGGGCGAGAGCACGACCATAGTTAAGCTCGCTCATCGCTGGGGCTTTCCCGACGCGCTCCGTCACTTTATTGATGAAGGCGGAGCCGTCTGGGGCACCTGCGCCGGGATGATCGTAATGGCGAGCGCGTTGCTTGAACCAGAGCCCGAGCCGTTGTCGTTGATGGACATTACTGTGTCACGTAACTCGTTTGGACGGCAGGTGGACAGCTTTGAGACGGATATCCCTGTGAAGGGCGTTCCTGGCGGGCCGGTCCATGCCGTTTTTATCCGCGCTCCGTCCGTTCAGGATCAGGGTGAAGGCGTGGAGTGCATTGCTCAACTGGAGGACGGTACTCCGGTTGCGGTGCGCAGCGGTAAACTTATGGCAACGGCATTCCATCCTGAGTTGACACCGGATACTAGGATCCACGAGATGTTCCTCCGGCTGTCGGCGGGACAGCCTTCAGCCGTCTGATCCGTCCGTTTCGGCGTAATCCCGTCGTACGGCGGGTCATCGGCAAATCGATAGCGCATGATCAGAACCCTAAGGCCAAGCGATCTGACCCGACTGCTGTTTCTCCGCCCCGCGGAGGGCCGCACGCAAGCCTTCACGCTCCATAACGCAGCGCATCCAAACGCGTGCGGGTACCGGCTTAACAGGTACGTTTCTCGCGCACTAGCCTGGCGTACCAGGCGTGACGGGCTGATCGCATTCGGCAGATCCGGGGTGACAGGCGTTGTGTGGATTCGGCGTCGAAACGGGCCGACCGTATGGGAGATCAGCGAGTTGTTCCTCGCGCCCGGCGCGCGTCCGGAGGTAGACGGTGCAGAGCTCCTAAGTGATCTTGCAGACGTCGCGTCTCGTTCGGCCATCCATCGGTTATTCCTGCGCCTAGAGGATGGAAGCCCGATGGCCACGGCAGCTCGGCGAGCCGGTTACACTCTGCAGACACGTGAAACACTGTATCGTCGGCCCGAAGATCTTAGAGGTCAAGATCAGCCTGCTCACTACCCCGGCGAGTCGGGATGGCGCAGGGTGATGGATGAAGATATGCACCGCATCTTCAGGATGTACGGCTCCTCCACGCCGCTTGCTGTACGTAAGACGGCGGGCATGACGCTACCAGAGTGGCGAGACTCCTTAGAGCCACTGCCACGGTCCACCCCGAAGACAATCGATACGGTTCTGAACCGTTCACTCCTCCGGGGGGGCAATTCCGGAGAGATGATG
>JAAZYK010000103.1 GCA_014239685.1 Dehalococcoidia bacterium
CGTGGCCGGAACTATGTTCTTAGTTTGGCTCGGTGAATTAATTACAGAGAAGGGCATCGGCAACGGAATATCGCTGATTATTTTCGCGGGAATAGTATCCACGCTGCCACAGATCATAGGTCAGGGTGCGCTGATCAGGGATCAAGGATTCCAGTTATTAATGCTGGGCGGTATAACGCTGGCGATGATCTATTTCATCGTCGTGTTTAACGAGGCTCAACGTAGAGTCCCGGTCCAATACGGGCGTAATGTCTTTCGCGGTGGCCGTATGTACAGGCAGGCTGGCGCTACCCATATACCGTTACGCGTTAACTCGGCAGGCATGATCCCGCTGATCTTCGCGTTCTCAATTTTGATCCTTCCGCCGACCCTCGCCAGTTACTTTGCGGATCCGGCGAGCGACAGCATTGTGGCGAACATGTCACAGTTCTTTACGAACGCTATGAGTCCCACAAGCCTGTTCTACTGGATCATGGTGTTCGTGCTAGTAGTGGTGTTCACATTCTTCTATGCGCTCGTTACGTTCAACCAGCAGAATCTAGCCGAAAATTTGCAGAAGAACGGTGGCTTTGTGCCCGGGATCCGGCCCGGTAAACCGACCCACGACTACCTCATGCGCGTCATATTCCGTATCACGTGGGGAGGTGCGTTGTTCCTGGGATTCATCGCCATCATGCCGTACCTGTCCGGCCAGATAACGAACATCGCCGCATCCACAAGCATCGTCAGCGCGACCAGTCTTTTGATCATGGTCGGCGTAGCTCTGGACACGATGAGGCAACTTGAGGCCCAATTGCTGATGCGTAACTACGAAGGTTTTATCCGCTAAATCAACCCGATCGGCTAATCGCTTAAAGGCACAGAGGCAAACTTACTCGTTGCTCATCGTATTTCTTGGCGCGCCCGGAGCAGGCAAGGGCACACAGGCCAAAACTCTCGCACAAAAGCAGAACCTGACTCACCTGGCGACAGGTGATCTACTTCGCGCGGAAGTGGCCGCTGCTACTGCACTCGGCCTGGCCGCCAAAGCGTTCATGGATCGCGGCGACCTAGTCCCGGACGATGTGATGATCGGGATGATCAAGGGCCGACTGGAAGGCCCTGATTCTGATGGGATTCTGTTAGACGGGTTTCCGCGCACTGTCGCGCAAGCGACGGCCCTAGACGAAGCGCTCACTACCGCCAACACGAGCGTGGACCGATCAATATTTTTTAAGGTCTCGGAGGAGGAGCTGGTTCGCCGTCTTGCAGGGCGTGCTACCTGCCCAAATTGCCAGCGGCCGTATCACGATACTTTTAATAAACCGCAAAATACTGACAAGTGCGATGACTGCGGCAGCGATCTGATCCGACGCGAGGACGACAAGCCCGAAGCGGTGAGAAACCGCCTCAAGGTATACGCAACACAAACGACGCCCGTACTAGAACATTACCAAAAAGTTGGCAATCTGGTGGAGGTCGATGGAGAACAATCGATCGACGCCGTGCAGGAAGACTTGGCCGCCGCGATCGGCTAGCTTGCACGCAATCCCATCCGGCAGGTGCGGCAAAATCAGGCATCAGCTATAATCTTCAGGAGCTTTCTTGAACCACGGTACAAATCTCGGCTCAGAATCGGATCCAATGTTTCGGGTACCGACTATTAAGTCCGCCCGTGAACTGGATTCGATGCGTGCTGCCGGGAAAGTTGTCGCGGCGGTCAGGGAGCGGCTCATAAATATACTGGAACCCGGAATGACCACGGGTCATCTGGATCAAGAAGCCCGGAAGGTCATCTCGGATAGAGGCGCCGAACCGTCCTTTCTGGGCTACGCGCCAATCCCGGGGGCGATTCCGTTCCCGGGTGTGATCTGTACGTCCTTAAACGAGGAGATAGTCCACGGGATCCCGGGCAACCGGGTGATCCAGGACGGTGATCTAGTGAAGTTGGACATCGGCGCTGTCGTCGATGGCTTCCACGGGGACTCAGCGGTAACGCTAATAGCCGGGGATGGGGATGAAGAAAAGAAGGAACTCGTCGAGGTAACTCGGCGTGCACTGGAACAGGGGATTCTGGCAGCGATCCCAGGTGCCAGAGTGGGAGACATCTCCGCCGCAGTGGAAGGGTATGTCAGGCCTCTTGGATTTGAACTGGTCAGAGAGTACACAGGACACGGAATAGGCCGTCGGTTGCATGAAGCACCGCAAATTCCAAATGTGGGCGTTGGCGGGCAGGGGCCACAACTTCGTGAGGGAATGGTCATCTGCATAGAGCCGATGGTAAATCTTGGCACGTGGAGGACTGAGAGCCTCGGCGATGGCTGGACGGTCGTAACGGCAGACAGAAAACTATCGGCGCATTTCGAACACACCCTGGCGATAACACCCGAAGGTCCTGAAGTTTTGACGGTCCTTTAAACGGTTTACTGGAAACGGAGAAAATTTGGCGAAGAAGGAAGGCATCGAAGTAGAGGGCACGGTCACAGAGGCGCTTCCCAACGCGAACTTCCGCGTGGAGCTCCCGACCGGGCACAAAGTACTGGCACACGCATCCGGAAAAATCCGGTTGAACTTCATCCGGGTTCTCCCCGGCGACAGGGTGCTGGTGGAGCTCTCTCCTTATGACCTCACCCGTGGCCGGATCACCTACCGGTTCAAGTAAACCGGTCTGTAGTTAACCGTCAGGGGCGGGATTTAAAGATATGAAAGTAAGAGCATCTGTAAAACCTCGGTGCGCCAACTGCAAGGTGATCCGACGAAAGGGCGTCATTCGCGTGCTGTGCAGCAATGGACGGCACAAGCAACGCCAAGGTTAGTTACCCATGTTGGCATCACGGCCGGCTATACCGGGATTTCAAGAGTTTCAGGATATTTAAGGAACATCGCATATGGCGCTCGTCGCTGGAGTGAACATACCGGACAACAAACGGGTTGAGGTTTCAATTCAGACCGTTTACGGCGTAGGTCCGTCCGTGGCCAAACGCGTCGTGGAGGAAGCAGCGCTTCCCGGAAACCCACGTGTCCGGGAGCTCAGCGAAGAGGAGCTCAATCGGCTCCGTGGAGCTCTTGACCGTAGCGGAGCAATCATCGAAGGAGACCTCAGGCGAGATGTTCAGATGAACGTTCGCCGTTTGATCGATATTGGAAGTTACCGTGGTCTGCGCCACCGGCGTGGCCTTCCCGCACGTGGACAGCGTACAAAGACCAATGCCCGGACCAAACGCGGTCGCAGGCGTGCAATTGCCAACAAGAAGAAGGTAGGCCACTAGGCCGCTTACCACAGGCCGGCCATTACGAGCCGGATATCCAGATGTCAAAACGCCATCACAAAGTGTGGATGGCACAGGTCAGTGATTAACCCGCCCGGAGGCGGAGTCGAAACAAAGAATGCCGAGAAGAGTTCGTACACGACGTCGCGAGAGGAAGTTTGTCCCGCAGGGGCACGCGTTCGTTTCCGCCACGTTCAACAACACAATCGTGACCCTTACCGAGCCAAACGGTGATGTCCTGTCCTGGGCGAGCGCCGGAACCGCAGGGTTCCGTGGATCGCGCAAAGGGACGGCCTTCGCCGCGCAGCGCGCCGGCGAAGCAGCCGCGCGAAAGGCGATGGACCACGGTCTTCGGACCGTGGACGTCATGGTCAAAGGTCCCGGATCCGGCCGCGAAGCGGCTATCCGGTCCCTTCAGGCTACGGGTCTGCGAATCACCAGTATCAAAGACGTAACCCCGGTGCCCCACAATGGGTGTCGGCCACCGAAAAAGCGCCGGGTTTAGCCCCCGACGTTACAAGACTCGTCACCATACCGATGACGAGTTGTTAAAGCCGAATCCGGACTCAACTGTCCTTAACCGGATCTGCCCCAGCACGCCCACTCCACGGGCGAAAGGAAAAAACAGGCTTCAATGGCGAGGTATAACGGTCCGGCTTGCAGACTCTGCAGGCGGGTGGGAGAAAAGCTCTTCCTAAAAGGCGAACGCTGCTACACGCCGCGCTGCGCCGTTGACAAGCGGCGGTCGCCTCCGGGCGAGCAAGCCGCAAACGCAGGGATGCAGCGACGTCGCCGGATTTCCGAGCACGGTACGCAACTGCGCGAAAAACAAAAGGCCCGATTCGTGTACGGCACGCTTGAACGCCAGTTCAGCAACTACATGAAAGAGGCGACGCGTGCTTCCGGTGTGACCGGTGACAGACTCATGCAACTGCTTGAGCGTCGACTGGACAACGTGGTTTACAGGCTTGCTTTCGGTGAGTCAAGAAATCAGTCACGACAACTAGTCAACCACGGCCACCTTGAGGTCAACGGGCGACGGGTAAATATCCCGTCATACATGGTGAAGCCCGGTGATGTGATCTCGTGGCGTGAGCAGTCGCGTTCAAATAACTACTTCAAGACGATGAAAGAAACATTGCCAAAGCGCACGGTTCCCGGCTGGCTACAGCTGAACGCCGAAAACGCAACCGGCACTGTTGCAGCTTTGCCTGCCCCATCCGAGATCGACACAAAAGTCGACACCCGGATGATCGTCGAGTTCTACTCCAAGCGGTAAGGGGTTTCCTCGATGCTAGATAACCTATACGGGCTCCCCACAACAGAAGACCTACAACCTGCGGCTCCTGAAATCCCACAGCTCGCCCTCTCGATCATAGAGATGGACGATACCTACGGGATGTTTTCGGCAGAACCGCTCGAACGGGGCTGGGCGACCACTCTTGGTAACGCTCTCCGGCGGGTGCTTTTAAGCTCGCTGCCGGGAACAGCCGTTACCTGGGTCAAGATTGACGGGGTACTCCACGAGTACTCGATAATCCCGCACGTGAAGGAAGAGGTCACCGAGCTCTTGATGAACATCAAGAGCATGCGACTTCGCTCCCTCGCGGATCGGCCAGGCCGCTTGCGGCTCGAGGTCGACGGTGAGGGCGAAGTAAAGGCCGGAGATGTCATGGCGTCGTCCGACTTTGAGATCGTCAATCCTGAACTCCACCTTTTATCATTGGACTCGGCAGAGTCTCGTGTGTCTATCGAGATGAACGTTGAACAGGGAACAGGCTACATCCCTGCGGCGCACGAAACCGGTCTTCCGATCGGTGTGCTCCCCGTGGACGCTGTGTACACCCCTGTACGTAAGGCCGGATTCAAAGTCGAGTCAACCCGTGTCGGTCAGAAGACCGACCTGGAACGCCTCGTCATTGAAGTCTGGACCGACGCAACTCTCACCCCGATGGAGGCGGTACGTAACGCCGCATCACAACTGAATGACCGCTTCATCCTCTTCGCCAATCTTGAGGTCGGTCGGAGCGATGAAGACCCACTTAGTGCTGATCCCGCCGTGTCGAGCCAGGCTCTCACACCTGTTGAGTCACTCGACCTCTCGGCGCGCACACTTAACTGCCTGAAGCGAGCCGGTGTTCACCGCGTCGGTGAAGTCCTCAAGATGCCAAAACGTGACCTGCTCAGGATCAGAAATTTCGGACAGAAGTCTCTCGACGAGTTGTATGAACGGCTCGAAGAGAAGGGTTTCTGGTCGCCGGACCCGCCGACCGAGAGCGCCGAGCCTGACTCCGCTGAATCTGGTACCTCCGGAGAAGTCAGCTCGGACGAGGTAGAAGAAGTCGCAGCGGTAACCGCCGGGGAGACTGAGAATGAGGCATAAGGTTTCAGGCCGAGCATTCGGCCGGCCGGGTCATATCAGGCGAGCAATGTTCCGCAGCATGGTTACGGACCTGCTCCGACACGGAAGAATCAAGACAACACTGCAGAAGGCGAAAGAGTCACGGATCTTTGCTGAGCGCATGATTACGCACGGCAAAGAAGGCTCCATCCACTCACGCAGACAGGCGGCCGCTTTCATCACGGACACGAGTGTCGTGAAGCGGTTGTTTGACGAGATCGCCCCGGAATTCGCAGATCGCCAGGGCGGTTACACACGAGTGATCAAACTTGGTCCCCGGAAAGGTGATGGAGCCGAGATGGTCATACTTGAGTTGGTTTCCTAGCAAGATTCGCAACTTCGGTACGCCCCGGAGCTTCGATTTATCGATAATGCGAATCGGGGTTGTAATTGAATATGACGGAACGGACTTGCACGGTTCACAACTGCAGGCCACGGACCGAACAGTACAGGGAGAGATAGAAAGCGTTCTGCCGACGATATTCGGCAAGCAGGTCAGGTTGTACCTGGCCAGCCGCACCGATGCCGGCGTGCATGGAACAGGACAGGTCGGGGCTTTCAACGCCGAGACCGAACTGAACGACCAGAAGATACGGGACGCGATAAATCACTACCTACCCGAGGACGTCGCAATCGTCTGCGCCTCAAGAGTCGCAGATGATTTTGACCCAAGACGGAATGCAACGAGCAGGGAGTACAGATACACAATCAAAGACCGCCCTTCCCGGTCGCCATTCTCTCGATTCCGAACGGCACACGTTAGGCATCGGTTGGATGATTCAGCGATGAACGAGGCCGCCTCCCACCTGAATGGTGAACATGACTTTGCGTCATTCGCCGGTCCGGCAACTCCGTCGGATGCGATAACTATCAGGCGGGTGGAGGAATCAGAGGTAAACCGAAACGGGGACGAGGTCGAGTTCAATATCCGAGGAAATGCGTTTGTGCACCAGCAGGTGCGGCGTATGGTCGGAGCACTGGTCCGTGTGGGCCGCGCTCAGATGAAGGGCGATCAGTTCCAGGAATTGATTGCCCGGGCAGAGCGTGGACTTGCAAAAGACCTCGCTCCGGCTCGCGGACTGTGTTTGACGAAGGTAAACTATCCAGGTGCGGACGAGACCGGACTTCCGCGCACCACAAGAGATCGAGCAACGATTAGATGACAACCAGGCTCAAGCCATATAACCCAAGTGCCAGCGATCTTGAATCAGACTGGCAAGTAATCGATGCCGATGGACAGACGCTTGGTCGTCTGTGCACCGGGATCGCCATGTCTTTGATGGGCAAACACAAGCCGGGCTACGTCCCGCACTTGCTCAGTGGAGATTTCGTTGTGGTGATTAACGCCGAGAAGGTGAAGATCACTGGCAACAAGGCAACGCAAAAAGAGTACCTGCGGCACAGTCAGTACCCGGGCAATCTGAAGCGAATCTCGTACGAGACGATGCAGGATAAGCACCCTGAT
>JAAZYK010000104.1 GCA_014239685.1 Dehalococcoidia bacterium
GGTCAGGCTCAACAACTCTTCTGGAGATGGCCAGCGGGATAGACGTTTACGCTAGCTCTATCGTCGATACCGGAATGCGCTTGATCCTGGCCGAAAATACCGACGACGGAGTGATCGGTCCGGCGTATCGGCCTGGCCAGCCACCAGATGGGTTTTCCCCCGAACAACGTGAGACAAAGCTGAATAGAGCAGAAGATCTGTTCTCAAAGTGGCACGGCGCTCGAAATGGACGCGTGACCTGCTTCGCATCAACCCAACTTGTAGAGACAAGCTCTCCGGAGTTGCTCGTTGAAGTCATGGCGATGGCTGAGCGTCACGGTACGGGGTACACGATCCACCTGGCACAGAGTCGGCTTGAGATCGAAACGATGCTCGGGCTCCATGGGGTGAGGCCATCAAACTACTTGGCTGAGCATGACTTTTTGGGGCCGAAACTTCTCGCCGCACACTGCCGCTACGTGGATGAAGGCGAGATAGCCGCACTGGGACGGTCTCGTAGCCACATTACACACCAACCCGGCATGGCATCACTGCGCGCCGTACACCCACCTATTCCAGCGCTACGTGACGCTGGGTGTGTTGTCGGACTTGGGACAGACAACAACACCCAGGACATGTTCGAGGTGATGCGGACAGCTCTGCGCACCGAGCGAGTCGCCACAGAAAACGCGCTCAGCCCGCAGCCCGAGGACGTTGTCGAATGGGGCACGATGGGATCAGCCCGGGCACTCGATATGGATGACCATATCGGATCGCTGGAAATTGGCAAGAAGGCTGATCTCATCATGATCGACATGATGCGCGCCCACCTCGTTCCGACCACGCGCATCGTCTCTTCCTGGATTCACAACGGCCAGCCGGGCGATATCCAGGATGTGATGGTCGATGGCGAATGGGTTATGCGAGACGGCCTCGTGCTCACGGTGAATGAACCCGATCTTATTGAGGAGGTAGATCGTATTGGACGCCGTGCGTGGTCCCGCATGATCGAACAACATACTGACGTATCGTTCCCGCTCAACCTGTCGCCCCCGGCGGGGTCTTAGACGCTGGCCACTGTAGAGCCG
The DNA here is from genome assembly GCA_014239685.1 of Dehalococcoidia bacterium. Lineage (GTDB taxonomy): Bacteria > Chloroflexota > Dehalococcoidia > Lucifugimonadales > Lucifugimonadaceae. The sequence continues at coordinate 1,068 of JAAZYK010000104.1, forward strand.
GGGAGTCGTTCAAATGGAAGTGGCTAACTTTGTATCTGGGGCATTGACTTCTGTCCGGTCGTCGGTGGCACTTACCCTTGACGGTTTGTCGCAGGAACAGCTCATGCAGCGTCCCGGCCTGGAGTCAAACCCGATCGGCTGGCTGATCTGGCACATGGCTCGTATGCAGGACCGAGGCATATCTGTGCTGATCGGGGAACCGCAACTCTGGATCAGCGGTCACTGGCATAAACGTTATGGAATGGCTGCTGACCCAGACGATACGGGGATAGGCCATGATGCTGCACAAGTCTCCGCTTTCACACCGCCAGACGCAGTCACATTGCTGGAACACTACGACGCCGTCCTTGAGATCACCCAGAACTACCTGTCCGGGCTCGGCCCATGCATTATCCACAGGATAATCGAGGCTTCCTCGCCGCTCACAATAGGGGATCGACTCCTGGCTGTGCTCAACGGCAACATGCAGCACGTCGGTCAGGCCGGGTACGTCCGTGGCCTGAACGAAGGTCGCCGCTGGCACCCACGTTAGGCTGGTTGGGCGCGTATTTTTATAACGCTTTCCTCATATTGTGTTGTTGCCTAACATGAGAGGTGCACTCACTAATTTGTGACCAGCGTCTCCACCATCGCAATACAGGCTCGACCGCTGGCGGCAACAAGCTCGATGTCGCTTGCACGATCAATCGAATCATTCGGACTATGGAAAAACGTGTCGGAATTCCCATCGGTGATTGCCCGCCCCCCACGCAATGAGACATAGCGCCCCCCCGCGGCCGCAATGTTCTCTGCCTCGCCGCCGCGTTGATTCCACATCATCCAACGATCAGCGCCAGACGACTCAAACGAAGATTTCGCAAGCGCCTCAAGCTCAGGGTCACTCGCTTCGATCTTGACCGATGTCGCACGACTGCCGATCAGTGCTCCAAGATGTAGCCAGGCGATCGCACGCGTTTCTAGCCCGTTCCGTGAGTTCAGGTACGCCTGCAAGCCATAGTGGTTAATCTCGTGACCGCTTGACGCCAACATGTGTACTGTGCGCCGCCGCGACGGAATCGCCGAGATCGCTTGAGCTAACCCTAGCCAGATTGCGATTCCTCCGCCCCGCTCCGAAGCGCAGATAAACCAGCCGGATCGTGGTGTCATGATCGCTACCGGGGCAGCGCCGGGATCATTGCCTGGGAACGTCGCTACCACGTTCATCGCGCTGGCAGACTTCCTTGCCGCATCGATCGTGAGAGTCCCACTTTCGCCAGCCTTCGCCGCATCGGACAACCCCGCTGAATCTGGCCCTGAGACCTGCAGGACTGGAAGCGCGAACGGCGTGCCAATTCGATAGGCGTTCAGGACATTTATAGCGCCCAGAGAATCGGTACGCCGCAACACAAGGCCCGCCGCGCCCGCCGTCTCCAGATCAACTATCCGCTCGTATACAGGCCGCTGTTCAAATGCCGCGTCGTTGTCACCGCCGACAATGATCTTGCCGCTGAGATCTGACCTACCAGCGGCATCCGCCATAGTAAATTGTCCCGATACACCTTTCGTGCCCGTGCTTCCACAATCGTGAAGTGCAACGCCGTTCGCCTCACCACCGCCCCAGGTGACACGGTTTGCCTCCGCTCGAAACATTGGGAAGTTGAACTCCTCAAGTGAAGCGTCAATACCGTTAGATACAAGCTCCGCCTGCGCCCAGTCCGCGGAACGCATGTCACCCGGCCAACCGGTGCGGTGAATGCCGAACGACTCGTACTCACGAATTCGTCGTGCAATTGTTTCCGTAGACATACTGTGTGTCATTGCATACCTCTCAAGACAACGACAGATGCATTGGTCCGGATTTAACTTCTTCTCATATTCAGGCCCGACGGATACTACCGTGTGGGGCCGTACGATGAAACGGACGGTGGTTCACGATCACCCGGCGAGCAAAGAGTTCATCACCCGCGAGACGTCGTTAAAATCATCGAACTGGTTGTGTGTGAGGCCGTTCTTCACGCAATAATCCCTCAATGACGACCTTGCGATGATGAAATCGGCTTCTTCTTCCGCAATGCAGAAATCAGAAATACCGTCCCCAACGAATACTATTTTTCGATCACCAGCGCGCAAACTGCGAGCGCGGGCACATTTGCACAAACCCGTGGTTTCACAGGTCTCAACCGCTTTTGAGAAACTCACAGCAGGGCCGTTGCCGATACCGTTGAGGGTCGGAATAGGTGCAACGAACGCCAAGTCTGAAAGCCTTTCCCGACCCAGTACGGCCTCGATGTAAAACATCATCCCGTTGGAAACCACTTCTACGGGCACATCATTTGACCGGCATAGCTCAAGCAATGCGTTCAACCCGGGCCTTACGATTGCTTCTTTGAGTGCGAATTCACGCATTTCTGGAAGGCGTTCGCTGGGAAGCCTTGCGAACTCCCACTCCATGAGTTGCTGTTGATTGAACTCGCCCGTTCGCCATCGACGTAGTCCAACCTCCCAATCGGCCCCGGCGTACTTCTTGATGATCTCGACACCGATGTCTTTGGTCGTGATCGTGCCGTCGAAATCCAGAACCAGTGCAAGTTTCATGTTTTTATTTACGTTTCTCATCAAAACCGATAGTTGGAAAGACTAAATGGATATGTCGCCAAAAAACCCATGTTCAGCCTGAGTATCGAATTTCGTAAGGAGATACTCCCCTCACGTTTGGGAAGCGTTCAACAACGATTGCGAAGGAACTCACCGTGGACTATACTTAGAACCTAATTTGATCGGGGTAACGATCGCTACTGAACGAAGTGGGTTTGCCCCACTTTTTTTATTGTCTGGGCGTTTTTTGAATCAGAAGGTGCAACTGTGAAGAGTGACCTGCTCCTTGCAGTAACACAACTAGCAGCCGAAAGAGCTCTCCCCCATGGCGTCGTTTTAAGCGCCATTCAGGAAGCTCTTGTCTCCGCGTACAAACGTGATGCCATATCTGAAGGTCAGGGTGTTACCGTCTTACTTGACCCGGATACCGGGGAGATGGAGGTTCACACCGTCCGGACCGTCGTAGAAGACGACTCCGAGATGGAAGAACCTGACGCCATGGTGTACCTGACCGACGCCAAAAAGATTGATACGACGGCGACCGTTGGTCAGTACGTTGTCACTGGGACCATTACACAACACCCGGGCCGAATCGCCGCGCAGACCGCGAAACAAGTGGTCATGCAGCGACTGCGTGAAGCCGAGCGTGAGATTGTCTTCGATGAGTTTGAAGACAAAGCCGGTGAGGTCCTCACCGTGACCGTCCAGAGGGGCGACGCAAGAGGCGTCGTGCTTGATGTCGGTCGCGCAGAGGCGATCATGCCTCCGACTGAACAGGTTCCTTCGGAGAGATACCGGCCTGGCTACAAGGTCAAGGTTTACATCGTTGAGGTGGCCAGGACCGTCCGCGGCCCGGAGATTATCGCATCCCGCACCCATCCCGACCTCATCCGGAGGCTTTTTGAGGCCGAGGTTCCGGAGATTTTCAATGGAATCGTGGAGATTAAGAACATTGCTCGTGAGCCGGGCGCCCGAAGCAAAGTAGCGGTCGTGTCTCATCAAGCCGGCGTCGATGCGGTAGGAGCGTGTGTGGGGCTTCGTGGCATACGTATCCAGAACGTGGTTAGCGAACTCCATGGCGAGAAGATCGACGTGGTTGAATATGCCGAGGGCATTACTACCTACATAGCCAACTCATTGAGTCCGGCCCAGGTAGACGCTGTGATCATCGACGAAGAGGAAAAATCGGCGATCGTGGTCGTACCAGACCGGGCTCTGTCTCTTGCCATCGGACGTGAAGGACAGAACGCTCGCTTGGCCGCGAAACTGACCGACTGGCGGATCGATATCAAGTCGGCGTCAGAACACGCAGAACCTGCGGAACCAAAAGCGGAAACACCGCCAGTGGCAAGCGAAATCGAGGAAGCCGTATCTGAGATTGTCGCTGCTGTGGAAGCTGCGCCGGATGCGGAAGTCGTGCCCCTCGCCGTCGAATCTGAATCACCGGACACTATTCCGGATCCGGTCACTGAGCCGATCGCAGCCGAAGTAATTCCGCCAATTGAGAAGCAGGTGGAACCAGAACTCGCCGCAGTTGCCGATCTAGGCCCCGAGTTGGAATTTCCTGTTCCTGAGCAACCCGCTGTCGTCCTTGAGACCGCGCCGGTGAGCGAGGTCAATGCCGTACCGGTACAGTCACCAGAAGAGGCTCTTGCACTTCAGGTCCTCGAAGAGGAAATCGCGGCACTTGAGAAGCAGGAAAGCGAAGAGGCAGCAGCTGCAGCGGAGGCTGAACAGATTATCGACTTTGGTTCCGAGGATATATGGCAGTTGCCCTCATCAGTTGAAGATGAAGACTCCGGGTCTCTTAGATTCGCCGAAGACATCATCGGGTACCGAGATCAGGGTGGTTCCCGCCGGCGTGGTCGTGGGCGACGTGGTGGTGAGAACTTGAGTGCGAAAGCACGACGTGCGGTTGCTCGAAAGACGACAACGCAGCCTCCGTCATCGGGCGATAACGCACGGACGCCGAATTAAAGGTTTTATAGACGAAGTACGAATTACACCGGTCTGGCGATCAGGAGGTGCCTATGCGCGGTAACCACGTTCCGCTCCGCACCTGCGTTGCCTGTCACACCAAGGGTGCACAGCGGGATTTTGTGCGCATTACACGGCAGGCCAACTCTGAGCTCGCCGTAGGGACTTCGCGAGAGGTCGGCGGTCGCGGTGCGTATCTGTGCCGGCGGATGGAGTGTTTTGAGACGGCGATCGAACGTGGCAGTCTTGAGCGCTCGCTAAAAGGATCTGGGACAAAAGACTCACAGGCTGAGCTACTGGCGTGGGCGAGTAAGGAATTCACGAGCCCATCCGGCGTATGATCCGCCTGTAACGCCAGCAAACCACAATTTCACATAATTAGGATTAGACGAAACGGGAAAGACGGAGATTTATGGCCAGACGACGAAGCGGATTTGCAGGTCGGCCCAGAGGGCGAGGGCGCAGGCGCGTTCGGCCAGGAGCATCGGCTGCAGTCGAAGAGCGTCAGATCCCAACGGAACCCATCGAGATCCCGGCTGTCCTCACCGTCGGAGAGCTTGCCGAAAAGATCGGCACGGATCCTGTTGAGACGATAAAGCTATTGATGCGCCGCGGCCTGATGATGACCGTTAATGACCCTGTGGATTTCGCGAATGCCGCGGCCGTTGCTGGAAGCATCGGCGTTAAGGTTCTGCGCCCACAAGAGGAAGAAGAGAGCATCGCTGGCGATAATATTGGTGCCGAAGAGGTCGTGGAAGAAGATCCAGATGCAGAATTGCGGCCGCCGGTTATCACGGTGCTTGGACATGTTGACCACGGCAAGACCACTTTACTTGACTCCATCCGTGGCTCAGCTGTGGTTGATACAGAGGCCGGCGGGATCACACAGAGTATCGGTGCTTACCAGGTCGATAAAGATGGTCAAAAACTGACCTTTATCGACACGCCTGGTCACGAAGCGTTTACGATGATGCGCGCCCGTGGCGCACAGGTGACAGATATCGTCATTCTCGTTGTCGCCGCTGATGACGGAATCATGCCGCAGACCGACGAGGCCATCAACCACGCCCAGGCGGCCGAGGTTCCGATGGTCATCGCCATCAACAAATCAGACCTACCCGGGGCAGACCCGGAGCGAGTGAAACGCGAACTCTCTGAGCGCAGCATTCTCGTAGAAAGCTGGGGCGGTGATGTCGTCTCAGTAGAGGTGTCTGCCCTCAAAGGAGACGGGATCGACGATCTTCTTGAGAACCTGACTCTGCTTGCGGAAGTGCAAGATCTGAAGGCCAACCCGAATACTCCCGGAGTTGGCGTGTGTCTGGAATCCCATATTGACCCGTCAAAAGGCTCGCTTGCGACGATTCTAGTACGATCGGGCACGATCAACCTCGGCGATCAGATCGTCGTTGACAAATCTCGAGGCCGTGTCAAAGGACTTGTA
>JAAZYK010000105.1 GCA_014239685.1 Dehalococcoidia bacterium
CCGGGTTTATCGACATACATACGCATCTGCGAGAACCCGGGCTTGAGCATAAAGAGACTATTGCCACTGGAACCCGTGCTGCTGCGGCAGGAGGTTTCACGACCATCTGCGCCATGCCGAACACGGAGCCCAACCAGGACAATGCTTCGACCGTGGAGTTTGTTTTGAGGACTGGACGTGAGCAGGGGGTAGTGAGAGTGATGGCGATCGGTGCGGTGACGCTGGAACGGGCAGGCAAGCGGCTGGTGGAGATGGCGGAGCTGGCGGACGCCGGTGTGATCGGTTTTTCGGACGACGGAAATCCGGTCGCCGATCCCAACATCATGCGACAGGCATTGACTTACTCGCAGATTACAGGATTGCCGATCATCAACCACTGCGAAGAACCGTCTATTGCTGGTGCGGGGCAGATGCATATGGGCGTTATCGCATCGCATCTCGGCCTGACCGGCGTTCCGTCCGAAGCGGAGACGGTGATGGTGGAACGGGACATCGCTTTGGCCGAATTGACAGGCGGCCGGTTGCATATTGCTCACCTGAGCACACGTCGGGCTGTTGAAGCGGTGCGTCGTGCGAAGGAGCGTGGACTGCGGGTGACTGCGGAGGCAACGCCACATCACGTGAGTATCACCGATGCGTGGGTGTACGGACTGGGCGGAGCAACCCCGAACGATGGCGCCCTTAGTACGGTTGCGTACGACACGAATACGAAGGTGAACCCGCCGCTACGCACGAACGACGATGTGGATGCCGTTGTTAAGGGATTGGCCGATGGCACTATCGACATGATCGCCACGGACCATGCGCCGCACGCTGCGACCGACAAGGAATGTACCTACCAGGAAGCTGCGCATGGGATCAGCAACATAGAGACGGCTTTCGGGTCGTGCATGGTTCCGGTACACGCCGGTGCTATATCGCTGGAAGGCTTGATCGAGCGCATGACCGCCGCCCCGGCGCGTTTTCTGGGTCCAGCTGCCGGTGGCACAGGCCTGGGATCGCTGAAAACCGGGTTTCCTGCTGATGTTGTTGTGCTTGATCCGACATCCGAGTGGGCGGTCGACCCGTCCGTATTCTTTTCAAAAGGGAAGAACACACCACTTGCTGGGACGACATTGAAAGGCCGAGTAATGATTACTCTTTACGCCGGTGAAATAGTGCATGAGGCCGGTGTGACCGTTGATTAGTTCACAGCTGGATAGGCTGGCGGCGTATCTCGTTATGGAGGACGGTTCGATCTACCCCGGGACGCGTCTCGGTGCGGAGGTTGAGGCCACCGGAGAGGTGGTGTTCAACACGTCGATGACCGGTTATCAGGAGATGCTGACTGACCCTTCATACGGCGGCCAGATCCTGGTGCCGACTTATCCGCTGATCGGTAATTATGGAGTGAACGATAACGATTGGGAGTCTCGCAGCATTCAGGTGCGCGGATTCGTTGTGAGGCAGGACTGTGATCTTCCGAGCCATCGAGATAGCAAATCGACCATCCACGAGTACCTGGTTGGAAACGGTATTCCGGGGGTGTCAGGAGTAGATACGCGGGCGATCACCCGGAAGTTGCGGTCGCGAGGGGTAATGATGGGGCTGGTTACGGCGCGGGAAGATATTGAGTACGGCCTCAAGCAGCTTGGCGCTGCCCCGCGGTACGGCGATTTCGATGTTGTATCGGATGTTTCTACCGCAGAGACGTATGTGTGGGACCGTGCGACATCTCGGGGCGGGGGTCCGCATGTGGTCGTGATCGACCTCGGAGTGAAACACAACATTCTCCGCAATCTTGAGAAGCGTGGTGCCCGTGTGACGGTTGCGCCGATGAACGTCACGGCTGATCAGGTGATGGACCTTGCGCCCGACGGTGTACTCCTGTCCCCGGGTCCCGGGGACCCCGTATTCCTCGAGTCTGTTGTGGACGTAGCAAAGACGCTGGCCGTGCAGGTTCCGATGTTCGGAATATGCCTGGGACACCAGGTGATAGCGAAGGCGTTCGGGGCTGAGACCTTCAAGCTTAAGTTTGGACATCGTGGCGGGAACCATTCGGTGATGGATGAAGAGTCAGGACGGGTCTATGTGACGGCACAGAACCACGGGTATGCGGTGTCTCGAGAAGGCCTGTCGGATGACGTGATAGTGACGCACCGTGATCTCTCCGACGACACGGTTGAGGGGTTGCGGCATAAGTCCCTTCCGATCATGACAATTCAGTATCACTCGGAGGCGTCCCCGGGGCCGCAGGATGCCGAGTATCTATTCGATCGGTTCATGGAACTGGTCTCAAGTTCACAGAAGGAAATCGCTTGAGCGAGTCTGTTCCCAAGAAAGTTCTTGTCATCGGCTCTGGCCCGATCATCATCGGGCAGGCTGCCGAGTTCGACTACGCCGGTACGCAGGCATGTAAGTCGTTGCGTGAGGAAGGAGTTGAGGTCATTCTCGTCAACTCCAATCCGGCTACCATCATGACCGACGAAGACGTAGCGGACCGCGTCTACATCGAACCGCTGACGGTGCCAGTTGTCTCCCGCATTATCGAACGAGAGAGACCCGACGGCGTGTTGCCGACACTGGGTGGCCAAACCGGGCTGAATCTGGCTATCGAACTTTCTGAGGCCGGAGTTCTTGAAAAGTACAACGTACGTGTGCTTGGCACCCAGATTGCTTCCATAGAGATGGCAGAGGATCGGGAGAAATTTCGTGATCTGATGGATCGGCTTGGCGAACCTGTACCGCCGTCCGTGGCAGTCGAATCGCTTGATGCCGCGGTCGATGCTGCGGATCAGATCGGTTACCCGGTGGTTATTCGCCCTGCTTACACACTTGGTGGAACTGGCGGTGGTGTCGCCGGAGATCAAGCTCAACTCAGGGAGATAGCGCAGGGTGGCCTTTCGGCGAGCCTTGTCGGACAGGTTCTGATCGAAAAATCCCTTGTCGGTTGGAAAGAGGTCGAGTACGAGGTAATGCGTGACGGCGAGGACAATACCGTTACGATCTGCAACATGGAAAATCTGGACCCAATGGGGGTCCACACAGGGGATTCGATTGTTGTCGCGCCGAGTCAGACACTGTCAGACAAGGAGTACCAGCTACTCCGTACGGCGTCACTGAACATCATCCGTGGTCTCGGGATCGAAGGCGGCTGCAACGTACAGTTGGCCTTGCGCCCGGGCGCTGACGTGGAAAAGACGCTGCCGGCCATACCGGAGGGTTCGCCGCATTATTACGTCATCGAGGTTAACCCTCGTGTGAGCCGCTCTTCTGCTCTGGCGTCCAAGGCGACCGGTTACCCCATTGCACGTGTCGCTGCGAAGATTGCGCTCGGTAAAACGTTACATGAAATTCCGAACGAGGTGACTTCGCGTACGTCTGCAGCGTTTGAACCAGCGCTGGACTACTGCGTGGTCAAAATTCCCCGATGGCCTTTCGACAAATTTCCGACGGGGGACCGATCTCTGGGAACCCAGATGAAGGCCACCGGAGAGGTGATGGCTATTGATCGGTCTTTCGAGGCAGCTTTGCAGAAAGCAGTCCGTTGTCTTGAAGTCGGCGGTCGTTCGTTACTTTGGCAGGATCCCGAATGGGCGGATGGCGATCTCGACCTTTCTCCAGATGACAACCGAATTTGGAAGTTGACGGCGGCACTCAGACGGGGTTGGTCCGCGATGGAGGTCAGCGAACTCACAGGAGTAGATCCGTGGTTCACCCGTTCTCTCGAACGGATCACAACTATGGAACGTCGGTTACTTGCCGAAAACTTGACCCGAAATTTGCTGTGGGAGTCCAAGCGATTGGGTTTCTCTGACAATCAAATCGGGACGCTTTCCGACCTGTTGCCTGACCAGGTCCGGGCACAGCGGATCGAATGGGGACTCAGGCCGGTCTACAAGATGGTTGACACCTGCGCCGGAGAATTCGAGGCCAAAACACCCTACTTCTACTCGACCTACGAGCAGGAGAATGAGGCATTGCCACTGGGTGGCGATAAGGCGATCGTGCTTGGTAGCGGTCCGATCAGGATCGGCCAGGGGATCGAGTTCGACTACTGTTCCGTCCACGCCGCCTGGGCACTACAACGCAGCGGCGCAGGCGCCGTAATGGTCAACTCAAATCCTGAAACGGTTTCTACGGACTTCGACACGTCAGATCGGCTGTACTTTGAGCCGCTGGATGATGAGTCCGTCCGGGATATTATCGAAAATGAAAACGGGCTTGGTGTCGGGGGTGATGAGGGGGAAGGCGAGTCGTCCAGGGGTGCCGGCCTGGCATCTACGATTGTTCAGTTCGGTGGGCAGACTGCTATCAACCTATCGCAAGGGCTGGACGTTGCGGGGATGCCAATCATGGGTTCCTCTGCCTCTGCTATCGATGCAGCGTCCGACCGCGGGCGTTTCGAGGATCTCGCCGCAGAAGTAGGCATCCCTCTTCCCCCGGCGGGGACTGCGACGACGGCAGAGGATGCTCTGCATATCGCAAATAACATCGGTTATCCCGTGCTGGTCCGTCCTAGCTACGTGCTTGGCGGGCGGGCTATGGAGATCATCCAGAACGCTTCGGAACTGGTGCGTTACTTCGGCAACCTTTTGACAATTGGAGGTACGCCGGGTGAGGCGATCCTTGTCGACCGGTACCTGGAAGGTATCGAGGTAGAGGTTGACGCCGTCTGCGATGGTGAGAACGTATTGATTCCCGGCATAATGCAGCACATTGAGCGTGCCGGCGTGCATTCTGGAGACTCGATGGCGGTGTACCCGGCTCTGAGTCTGACCGACACCGAGGTCGACACCATTGTCGACTACACGCGCCGTATAGGCGTGGCGCTTGGCATACGCGGGTTGATGAACATTCAGTTCGTCATCACCGGGCGTGGGGCATACAGGTCACTTGCGGACAAAGGATCAGCTGAAGCCGATTCCGAGGTCTACATTATCGAGGTTAATCCCCGTTCTAGCCGGACCATTCCTTTCATATCTAAGGTCACGCGTGTGCCGATGATAGAGATAGGTGTCAATGTGATGCGTGGCAAGAGCATCGTTGAACAGGGCTACAGTCCAGGGCTCGCGCCACGCCGCGATCTCGTTGCAGTTAAGGCACCGGTGTTCTCGATGTCCAAACTTGTTGGCGTCGACACTTTCCTTGGGCCTGAGATGAAGTCAACGGGCGAAGTAATGGGGATCGACACCGAGTACCGGGGGGCTGTCGCAAAGGCGCTTATAGGGGCAGGACTTTCGATACCAGAAGGATGCAGCGTGTTGCTGAGCATCGCCGACTCTGACAAGGCAACGGCGCTGCCATTTGTGCGGTCCCTCGTTGAAAGTGGCCACCCACTTTACGCAACTGCTGGAACTGCGGCACTGATCAAGTCTGCAGGACTACCAGTGGAGTCGATTGAGAAGCGCCTTTCGGAAGGCCATCCGAACGTTGTGGATATTATCCAGGACGGATCGATTGGGGCAGTTGTGAATACGGTGACAGGTGACCGGTCAACCCTTCAGGACGGTTTCCATATCAGGCGTGCAGCTGCGGAACGGCGGGTGCCGATCTTCACGTCCATAGACACCGCCCGGGCAGCCGTGGAGAGCCTGGCCCGTGGTGAGGCTGCGTACAACGTGATGCGTCTGGATGAGTACCTGGACCGTCAAGAAGGTGACGCGGATTGAGGGATAACAGTGACGATGATTCCGGTTGCCGTTCGTAACGGCCACCTGATCAGCTTCCTTTCGATTAAAACGCGACAGATGCTTCCGGTGACAGCGTTAGGTTCCTGTCGTTCAAGCTCCACCGGTCCACATCCGAACTTCCCGATGATCCGAAAAACAGACATACAAAAAATGCCCCGGTCAATTGACCGGGGCATTTCATTTCACAGTGTCGGGCGCCTCGCTGGTTATGCCCGTGAGGCTACAACCATCATCCAGTTGCGTGGCACGGTCTCTAGACCCATCTCGTCCCAGGTTTCCTTGCACGCTTTTTGCAGGCACTCGCGGGCGATTTCGAGTGGTACGCCAGGCATGACGCCCTCAATGAAGTCCTGGAACCCGCTGATGTCATACCAGCCGTCGATCGGCACTTCGATGCGGTGAATTTCTTCTGCAGTGATCTCGAAGCCACCCTCCCGAAGAAGCTCGTAGTACTCTTCGGGAGTGAGTTGCTGTCGTGCCTCAGTCTTGTCGGCTCGTGCGGCACGCAGTCCGTAATCACGTTTCAACATGCGCAGGGCCTTCATCATCCATTTTCGGGCGAACAGATCGGTCTCCGGTGGGTGTGCCCCCTTGAAGAACGAACTGTTGAAAACGAAAGTACCACCGGGCTTGATGGCGTCCCTGATCATGGTCAGGAGCGCGACCTTGTCTGGGACGTAATGGATGGCGTTGAAGTAGACAACCGAGTCCACCTTTTCGACGAGCAGGTCTGAGAGGTTCTGTACCTCGCCCTGCATGTATTTCATGGCGGTGTCTGTTCGCTCACCGATGTTCTCTTTTGCATCCCGCAGTGCGGCCGCCGAGTGATCGATGGCGTAGATGACGCTGTGTTTGGCGTCCTCAAGCCTTTCGAGAATTTGCTTTGAGATGGCACCGGGTCCGCAACTAAGATCGACGATGTTGCGCTGTTTGCCGATCTGAGCCAGATCTAATGTTGCGGCGTTGACTTCGGCGTAGAAGTCCAGACCAGCGAACTTGGAAAACGAATAACCTTGATCTGTCTGGGCCAAGGAGCCCTCCTGAAAAGGGATACAGTCCGTGTTGTCGATATGGTAGCCAGAGCGACCAGGCGGAAGGCGGGCGACCGCCAAACAACAGGTGAATCCTATCATGTCATACCGTATCTGGCGGCATCGTGATCGTTTCCTCAATGTTGAACTGAATCATGTGTATAAACGCCCAGAAGTCGATCATTAATTGATGTCGAGCATACCCAAAGGAAATTGGACTTGATAGG
>JAAZYK010000106.1 GCA_014239685.1 Dehalococcoidia bacterium
CACTTGTCACAAACGCCGCCTCAACTCCTATGGTCTGGGCGATCATCTCACCGGCCCGCATAAGCAGTTCATCAATATTCAGGAACACGCTCGACGACTCTTCAATGGCCTGGATCACCTCAGGACGCATCCGCGAACCGGAATGCTTTGTGTTCGTCCCACCGGCGTTGATGACAGGCGTTAGACCCATCCGTTGAAATACAGATACGCCGGTCGTGTCCGCCATTGTTATTCTCCCCGGTTCACTGAAGGGTTTCGATTCAGAAAGTTAAGAACTCGCCCAGTTATTTGACTCCGCCCACATCTCATCAATGAAGTAAATCAACGGACCCCTACCACCATGGCTAGGCCTAGACCTTGCCCTCGAAGATGGGATAGACGATGAAGGACGCGACCCCGTTCACCAGCGCTCCCACGACGATGATGCCGACCGCCGGCCAGTAGTTTTTAAAGGCTAGCGTCGTTTTCAAACCGACCACAACCACTATTAGAAACCATATTGTCGACAACAGCCAGATTACTCCGCCGATGTCCGGAATGATCGCAAATGCCCTTAATAGACTTGGGCCGTATGCTATCCCTACAACGCGGATCATTCCCTCACGACTGACGTCGGTGTGTATCGAATCGAATAGCACGCCGCGCATGAACGCCGCGACGTGTGCGTATATCAACCAACCCGCTACCACCAGGATCGCATTCGCTATGGCGGTGCCCGGATCGTTGATCGACCCGATAGCGGAAGCTACAGCCGCCGCCCCGACAAGTCCGTAAACCTGTGCGTTTCCACCAACATCATCGCCGACGTCCCGAAACGTCGCAGGATTGAGCAAGGCAGCGTTTACTGCTCGACTTAGCAGATCCCTTGGAACTATCGGTCGTTCCGGATCAAAGACCGTTACCTCGGGACCATAGGTCATCTAGATCCGAAACCAAAGACGCGGGCAGCGGTTCCGCCCATCACCTCTTGTGCATCGTCACCTCCGGACAATGCCGGGTGGCTGCGGATACCCTCTAGTGCGTTGTGATAACCCTCTCTCCCGGCGCTCGGCGGAAAGTCACTCCCCCACATTAGGCGTTTTGGGCCGAACGCCTCCACCGCCATCTCGACAAACGGCGGGATGTTCTCAATCCGATAGTCTGGCTGAAGGATGGCTGGTCTATCGGCTATCTCGCCGAGGCCGTGCAGCTTCATAGTCGTATTTGGCAACTCCGCCAGTTCCATCAGCCTCTTGAACTTCTCAAACGGAGCCTTATGACCATGCCCCGCATTGCCGAAATGTTCGATAACTATCTGTGTATCCGGCACCGAAGCGATCAAGTCCCTATATCCGTCCGTCAAGAAGCCCTCAAACGTGCCTTGCGCACTAACCGCAACGCCAAGTTGGCCGGCAGCCTTCCACAATTCCGGCTGCTCGGGCGCGCCGTTATCGTCGGTGTAAAGCCGCACGCCGGCAGCACCGCGCTCGGCCTCGTACGCCAGCGTTCCGACCTGGTCGTCACCGCCAGGATCGATCTGCACCGCGGCCCTTAAGCGGCCAGGAAAGCGCTCACAGCACTCGAACAGGTAGTCGGCGTTGTATGTGCCCCGGTGTTGGAGTAGCAAGGCGTGGTCCACCTCATCCATGTCCATGACGTGAACAAGGGTTTCGACCGGCTCGAACCAGTTGTGACTGGCGTGGCAGTGCGTGTCAACGATCATCATTACGTCGCGATCTCCATTCCGGACAGGCCTACACCCGAGCCTTCGCCAAGCACCAGGTTGTCGATCGTTTCCTTGAGCCCGGCTGGCAGGTCCCAGTCGCCGCCCATGTCTTCGATTATTTCTGAAGGTTTCTTGGCCCCGGCAAGCGCCACACTCACCGTCGGATTGTCCAGAACCCACGCGATGGCCAACTGAGCGATCGTCTTGCCGTGATCGGCCGCGATATCCTTTAGTTTCTCAACAGCAGCCACGTTTGCGACAAGGTGCTCCGGCCCCCAGTTCTGGATACCGAAATTAGCGCCACCCTTACGCCAGTCGTCCTCGCCAAAGCTCTGCACCGGACTCCACGATCCGGTCAACAACCCGTGCGCCATCGACCCGTAGGCCATGATGCCCATGCCGTGGGACTGTACGAATGGCATAACATCCGCCTCAGGTCGGCGATCAAAAATGTGGTACCCGATCTGCTCCGTGATGATGGGGCTGGTCTGTAGCGACTCTTCCATCATCGGCACAGAGAAGTTGGACACACCCGTGTGCCTGATCTTGCCCGCCTTCTTGGCCTCCTCAAGCACTTCCATCGGGTCTGAGAAAGGCCGGCCCTTGTCTGGCCAGTGGATCAGGAACACATCGATGTAATCGGTCTGGAGCCTCTTCAGGCTAGCGTCTATCGAAGCCCGCAGTAGATCCGGATCGGAGTCTGCGACTGTAGCGGACCGGTTATCAGAGTTATCTACCTTCCACTCCCGTGCACCCTTGGTGACGAGAACGATATCTTCCCGTTTAAGGTCCTTGATCGCCTTTCCCATCAGCGTCTCGCCGTAGCCCCAGCCGTACACCGCCGCGGTGTCGTACAAAGTGATCCCACCGTCAAAGGCTGCGTGTACGGCCGATATCGCCTCATCATCGTCGAGATCGCCGTACTGGCCACGCCCCATAGGCCATCCGCCGAATCCGATCGCCGATGTCTCAAGGCCCGAGTCACCAAACTGCCGTGTGCGCATATCGTGTCCTTCTTCTTGTGTCCATGGTTTCTGAAGGTGCAGGTATTTGTCGCCGCATTGTAGAGGTGTGCAGCCATTACGTACGAGCGTGTTGTTCGGCCTATGGCCTTCACGCCAATTGTCTCTTACTCTCACAAAGCACTTTACTCACCAACCACTCCTACTCCCGGATCACAACACCATTAGGGTCGATCCTTATCACAGGCCCTGTGCCGGTGTACGCCACTGCCTTGATCGTCACCGACAGCGACTCCCCTGCCTCGAAATGTCGCGCCGTGCCGTTCTCTATCGCCCCCGCCAACCCGCCATTAGACATCGAGGTGCAGGGTTCCAGCCCAACGTTGTAGCAACGTCCGTACCACGGATATCCCCAGCCGCCGCCAAGGTTCCGCCAGTACCAGAGGTATGGAAACACATCAGCCGGGAACCTTAGCCCGAAGCCAACCTGCGTCTCCTCATTAGTGACGGCGTACCAACCCTCAGGCATGTCTGTCATGTAAGCCATATCCAGAGAGCGATCCTCTATGGGCGGCATACGAGTGAAATCGATCAACGTCCCGTCCTTGGCTGGAACGTTCGGCCATGGACCTCTGTGATCGGTCATCAGTTTTGATGACTCGTCCGTGGACTCATGATCGGTTAACACCGTGCACGACGGAACGTCCAGCCGACAGCGGTCCGACAGAAAAGGAGCGCCAATTGCCAGGTGCTCCAACCAGGCGGCGTCAGCCTCTACTTCTCCGTCGTTCGTCACAGTCTCGTCCAGGGTCAAAACGCCGCTTCCTGATTCGAGTGTCAAGGTCTTGGTCACAGAAAAAGGAGTCCGATATCCACGCACGCTGAAGGTTACGGCCACGCGTTCAGGGGTGTCCTCATCTATAACGACATCCCACGGAATCGTGCTCATCTCAGCGTGCAGCCCTAATTCGGCGCCCGCCACCGTCGAGGGATACCCACCATGCGGCA
The DNA here is from genome assembly GCA_014239685.1 of Dehalococcoidia bacterium. Taxonomy (GTDB): domain Bacteria; phylum Chloroflexota; class Dehalococcoidia; order Lucifugimonadales; family Lucifugimonadaceae. The sequence continues at coordinate 3,676 of JAAZYK010000106.1, forward strand.
CGACCGTCTGCCAGCCGCCTTCGTACACATCCAACCAGTTGTTCTCGGCGCCCCCGGTGGTTGGGATGAACTTCTGCGGATCCCTTACTCCCCATGGAGTCCGCCACATAAAGTCGGTGTCCGAGGGTTTGTGGACGATGCTGTAGATGTCAGCGCCCTTGTCCGCGAGAACTACGATTCGGAGCAGTTCGTTCTCCAGAACTACCGTCCTCAGGCCGCGATATGTCCAGGCGCTGGAAATCCGGCAGCCATAGGTCCGTTCGCCCTCGTAATGCACAGGTCACGCCTTTCTGGAGATGTTTAATTCAGGTATTAATCAGGCATCCGGCGACACAACTATCCGGAAAACGTCTTTAGATTCGGACGCCATGCGCTCGAAACCGTCAGGAATCACGCGATCAAGCGAGATGCGTTCCGAGACAAGCTCTTCCAGCCGTATCTTGCCGTCAGCGACCAACTTCACGGCGGCGCGCATATCGCCGGTGCCGGCAGCCACGCTACCGATCACCCGAATCTCCTTGCCGACGATCACATTGAAATCAGCCTCGGGTTTGGCAGCGTAGATTCCGACCAGCACAACGGTCCCAGCTCGTCGCACCCAATCGAACGCGTCTAGTGGAGTACGGACGGCTCCTGCAGTCTCCACCACGAAATCAGGTCCGATGCCGCCCGTCAGATCACCCAACCGGTCGCCGGCATCTCCCCGACTCGCATCCACCACCTCATCCGCGCCAAGTCGTGCCGCCATCTGAAGACTGCTCGCGCGTACGTCCACGGCGTACACGACAGCGCCCGCCGCCTTAAACGCCTGAAGCGTCAGCGCTCCCACCGTGCCAACTCCTAAAACCGCCACCGAATCACCAACGCACACACCGGACCGTCGGACCGCATGCACGGCCACAGTCGTCGGCTCAAGGAGGGGTGCTTCGTCATCCTTCACCCCATCCGGCAGTTCGATCAGGTGATCTACAGGCCAAGTCATGAACTCTGCGAGTCCGCCGTCGCGCCCCAGCCCCGCGACCTCCATGTTGGGACACGTCGCTTGGTGGCCAGAGAGGCACCAGAAACAGGTGCCGCAAACGAGAACGTTGTCCACCATCACTCGGTCGCCTACAGATATCCCGGAAGACCCGTCCCTTATCTGCTCCACACGACCGGATACCTCGTGCCCCATCACGGTCGGAACGGACGTGATGTACGTTGGGCCATACTTCCACTCTTCGATATCGGTAGCACAGATCGAAGTGTTCGTTATGCGAATTTTCGCCTCACCTGGACCGATTTCGGGTTCAGGGACCTGGTCCAACCGGATATCGTTTCTGCCGTGATAGACGAGTGCGCGCATCATGTCCGTTCGCAGTGATTTGCCGTGATATTGAGGCCCGCTGATACGTCCGCGTTCTTTCATGAGCCCCATCGCCAGGCAATCATATCGCGCCGTTCACGGTGCTACGATTCGGCAAACCACGTCCAGGCCTTGAGCAAAAGGAGATTTGAGTGAGCGACGGCACTGTCAAAATTCTGTTCGACACGGATATCGGATCGGACATCGATGACGCCGTCGCACTTGCATACCTGCTCGCACAACCCCGCGCAGAACTTCTTGGAATAACGACCGTATCTGGACAACCAGTGGAGCGGGCAAAGTTAGTTAGCGCCATATGCAAGACCGCGGAACAGGACATACGTATCGTGCCGGGTGCCGAAGACCGACTCGACGGCCCAACACGACAACCGCGCGTCCCGCAGGCGTCAGTCCTTCCAAACTGGCCCCATGAGACCGAGTTTGGCGATGACGACGCTGTGGAGTTCCTAGCTGAAACGATACGGTTTCACCCAAAAGAGGTCGTCCTGCTCGCAGTTGGCCCGATGACGAACATCGCCAACCTGTTCACGAGGCACCCGGACATACCGGGCCTATTGAAGTCACTGCAACTGATGCTAGGCCGCTTCATCGACCCATACAACGAAACTCCATCGGCGGAGTGGAATGCCTACTGTGACCCGGCAGCCGCCGACATCGTTTACTCGGGCCTGAGTGCCCGCGAGATCTCAAATCACAAGTCTCTTGGCTTGGACGTGACGACTAAGGTCACGATGAACTCCGACGAGGTGAAGCAGTACTTCCAACACCCGCTGTTGAATCCCGTATACGAAATGTCAGAGGTGTGGTTTAACGAACGCGCAATCCTGAACTTCCACGATCCGCTGGCGGCGGTGACGCTGTTCGACGATAGCGTCGTCGAATTCCAGACGGGGACATCTATTGTTACGCGGGCGCACGACCGCGATGATGGCATTACGAACTGGACCCCAGGAGAAGATGGACCGCATCGCATCGGGGTGAAAGTGAATGCACCCCAATTCTTCAAGTCCTATTTCGAGGTATTTAAGTAACAATTTCCCGATCGGGGCAAACAACGATTTTATCTCCCACAGGAGAGGGTCAACCTATTTCAAAATGTGACGGCGAAATCCTGAGATGGAAGCCTGTCACTGCACGTCTTACACGTTTATCGAATCGCCAAAGGAATTAAAGACCAGATGTCACTAGATAACCTGACCATCACCGGTATAGAGATGCTTTGGTTTGAACACACACTTGAGAACGTCGGCGTTGACTACAACACGTTCAACATGGTGTTTGAGGCAGGCGCCCGGAAAACGAACCGCGAGGGCATCCTCCGCATCCACACTTCGGAAGGGATCACGGGTGACCACGTCGGCCTCAGGGGCCCGACCGCCGAGCAGATCAAAATGCTTACCGGCTACCTTATCGGCAAAAATCCACTTGAACGGGAACAGATCTACCAAGACTCCAAGCGCGGTCTCAGGCACTTCGACATGACCGGTACGGGACCGGTCGACATCGCCCTCTGGGACATTGCCGGCAAACTGTTCGACGCACCGCTCTACCGCATGCTCGGCGGCACCCGGAAGGCGCTCCCCGCATACGCCAGCACGTTGCACGGGGACGAAAACGGAGGTTTGGGCACTCCGCAACAGTTCGCCGATTTCGCCCAGCAATGCAAAGAAATGGGCTATAACGCATTCAAGATTCACGGCTGGGGCAATGGCCCGATATCACGGGAGATAGCGAACGTCCTCGGTGTACGAGAAGCTGTGGGCCCTGA
>JAAZYK010000107.1 GCA_014239685.1 Dehalococcoidia bacterium
AGATGGGCCGGGCAAAAACTCCGAGCAGAACCATGTACAGGACCGACATGAATGCGCCAATAACTAGGGCGTGCCAGGCCCTCGTCTCGGCTTTTCTCAAGTCGCCTCCCCCAAGTGCTCTGGCGAGCGATGACGCGACTCCTCCCCCTATTGCGCCATTGGACATCATTCCCATGAGTGTCTGGAAGGGAAACACGATTGCGAGGCTTGCCAGAGCTGCTGTGCCGATCTGGCCGACGTAATAGACATCAGCGAATGTGACCGCGGTAGTCGTGGCCATTGCAGCCACATTAGGAGCGGCAAGCCTTGCCAGCATCCTCGGGATCGACCCATGCAGAATCATCTGCATGCGCGGAGTGAGTGCGGTCGTCAGAGTGGCAGTTCCTAAATGCTATACAGGCCCTATGCAGGCGGTCGTAGCAGGTTCTGAATGAGTTTTGATAGGCCCTGTAGGATTCGAACCGGCAACCTACGGATTAATAAGAAACCTCATCCGGCCCTCGGATCGTTGTGTTCACTTCAGGCAAACCGCAGGTTTAGGGGGCCTTGAGAATGTCTTATCTGGCCAGACATTTCAAGCTAAATATTTATGGCAATCGATAACTTATCCGAATGACCTGACCGAGCCGAACTGTTTGCAGCCGGACGCTGTGCTGAGGAATCTGAAGGCGACCTTATCCTCGAGTTCTACTTCGGTACAACAAAGGCGCTGGAAAGCGGGATGGGGCTTCGGTTTTGACCCGAGCCCCCTTCTCCGATGCTGCCATCGCCCCAGCGGAGGCTGAAGGTCTTCGGATTCGAGGTCTATCCACAGTCCTAACGTTAAACTTCGCCCCGGCGTCTCTCTCAGTCAGCAGACGCCAGTTCTGCTTTGGCCATCGGAACCTTGCACTCAGCAAGAAGCGCCCTCAGCTCAACAAGCAACTCCTCTGGCGGACGAATTGAAGGTGGTCGTGGCGGTCCTGCACTTAGTCCAACTGCCTCCATCGCGGCCTTGATGAACGGTCCTTCGCCGCCGGTAACTGCGGCCACTTTGGATCGCCAGGTGACCCATCGCCACTTGAACTCTGCCAGCCGATCACGAACCCCATCGTAGTCCTTCGCTTCAAGCCGGTTCCAGATATCCAGTGGGTACTCGGGCCAGAAGCCAGACAGGTGCGTGATAAACCCGGTCGCGCCGTACATATGGCTCAAGACGTGATTATTCGAGTTATCTATAGTCGCCAGCTGGGCTGCAAACTCTTGCAGCCCCTCGCGATAGGCCGTGTCGTCAGGGTGGCTCCACTTGAGCGCCTTGACTGTGTGAATGCTAACCAGATCCCTGAGTAATGCCGGGCTCATCACAAGTCCGTCCCACCAAGTGTGATAGATCATGAGAGTGAGCGAAGTCTGCCCCGCGACTCGCTCAAAGAGACGCCGGGCATCGCTTTCGGTGGAATCGTAGTAATAGGTAGGACCGAGCTGCCCCCCTTGAACCCCAACGGCTTCCGCATGGCACGCCATCTCCACGGTGGCGCGATGATCAGTGTGCTGTATCGATGTAAGTACCGGAGCCTCGCCGTTTGCCGCTTCGACGGATGCAGTCATGACCGCCATACGTTCTTCGATGTTCAGGACCGGGTGCTCGCCGCCTGCCCCGCCGACGAGCAGGCTGCCCTGCCCGGTCTTCACTCCACGATCGATCATGAACCTGATGTTGGTGCGGAGCGCGTCTAGATCCAGTTCAAAATCTTCAGTAAACGGAGTCGCTACAGCGACCATGGGGCCACGTAGCCAATCGTGGATGCGGTCCGGGTCCATTTCACGTCCTCGCTGTATAAGAGATAAGAGCGTCGAGGTTGCACATCTATTTGCGGGCAGAGTAACCGCCAGTAAGGATGGTTGCCAATCCATCATCGTGTTCCGATGGATGCCGAATACATGGGAATACGCTATTGGTGGCTGGAATCGTTGACACGGAACCGCCGCACAGATTCAATGGAGTGCAGCGTTCGCCAGGCTGTGCCATCCCGGCTCCGGGATCGGTCGGTCGCGCGCGCGGTGGGGCCCTTAGCTCAGTTGGTAGAGCATCGGACTTTTAATCCGCAGGTCGTCGGTTCGAATCCGACAGGGCCCACCAAATCCACCTGTCTCATTCCAGATCAAACACGCGCACTGACATCACTCGAAAATCGATTTCATCCATCATAGATTTGATCCGCGTGGACCGGAGACCGCCTCCTTTGTTAGGTCGGGTCGGTGTAAACCATAATCGCCGGTCAGAACGTTAGGACTCTTCCCATCGACCGATTACCGTTTGACCGAAGTTCGATGGTCGACTACATCAAGTCCGACGGTAGGTCAGTCGATGTCCTAGTCATTGGAGGCGGTGCCACAGGGCTTTACACCGCGCTCGAATCGGTATCGAGAGGGTACTCGACTGTTTTGCTCGAAAGAGGCGACTTCGCGTCCGGAACCTCGAGTGAAAGTACAAAGCTGATCCACGGTGGCGTCCGATATTTGCGACAAGGCCGGCTCGGCCTGGTCCGCGAGTCTCTGCGAGAGCGTAGGTTCCTTAGACAGAACGCACCACATCTCGTGCGCCCGTTGCCGATCGCCGTACCGGCCTACTCCCGTTGGCAGCAATTCAAGAATTCCATCGGAATAACGGGATACAGCGCCCTGTCATTAGGGGCAGGATTCCCCACAGCACGCTTTTTAAACCCAACATCATTCACCAATGCCGTCCCGGGTATCGAGGCCGATGGACTAACAGGTGGCATGGTATTTGCCGATGGACAAACGGATGACGCAAGGTTGGCATTGGCTATCGCGAAAACGGCCGCTGCTCACGGAGCCGCTCTCCTCAACCATGCGACTGTACGCGCGATCCGGGCGACCTCTGGACGCGTTGTAGGCGTCCAAGCGCAAAACAACGTCGACGGGAGTTCGTTGACCATCGACGCGAAGGTCACGATTAATGCGACCGGTGTGCACACCGACAGCACGATCGGCCTTGGAAGTGATACTCCCATTGGACTGATGCGTTGGAGCCGAGGCACACATATCGTAATGGCCCGAACCCTGCTCGACGGTCATCATGGCCTTCTGATTCCCGAGACGAGCGACGGTAGAGTCGTGTTTGCCCTGCCCTGGCTGGGTGGGACGCTCGTGGGGACAACAGATGTCGACGTGGCCTCACCAGATGCCGATCGTATGGCACCCGAACAAGATGTCGAGTTCTTGGTAGAGGAACTGGAAAAATTTCTGCCCAAAGCAGGAAAGGCGAAGATACTTTCCGCCTTCACAGGCATAAGGCCACTGGTCTCAAGTGGTTCGGTCGCGTCTACGTCGAAAATCGCTCGTTCACACAGAATATTCATTTCAGATTCTGGTCTTGTCACAATCACAGGCGGGAAGTGGACGACGGCTCGCCTGATGGCGGAGCAAACGGTATCTGCGGCGGTGCAGGTTGGAGGACTATCGGACACGCGGAGTAGATCTGCAAATCTCAGATTGCAGGGAGCTTGCGATACTGCGATCGACAGTGTCGCGACGGCCACATCGATAGTTGATCCAGACTCGCTATATGGATCAGAACTTGCCGGCCTTAAGGAGCTTGAGGCTCGGATTCCTGAGTTGACTGCGCCCTGGAATGAAGATCTCCCGTACCGGCTTTCTCACGCTGTGTACGCGGTCCGAAAAGAGATGGCTCTGACGCTCGAGGATGTTATGGCCCGACGAACCAGGGCATTCTTTTTGAATGTCGATGCAGCGACTAATTCAGCGCCCAAAGTCGCCGGAGCGATAAGCCGATACGGAAATGTGGACGAGGAATGGGCGACACGTGAGTTGGCGCACGTACCTGAAATAGCGTCAAAGTTCCGCGCCTTCAGATAGGTGTCAAGGGCTGTGCGCCAATGACTGTTACAGCCGGATATCCTGCTTCTCAAACAACTATTTTTAAATCCAGCCGTCGGGTTCGACGGGTGCATCCACGGCGTAAGATAGTGGTCGGTATGATCCTAAATGTCTCGTACATCATCTTCGTCCCAAGACTCCTGCAAATCACTTGACTAACACCTCCCGGGATTCTGACGTGCCACCGGAGCCGGTGGTTGAGGTGCGCCACCTCACTCACCGATATCCGGTGGGGAATGAAACCGTGGGTGCACTGACCGGAGTCGACCTTACCGTTAATGACGGCGAGTTCGTCGCTGTGATCGGGCCGTCTGGATGCGGCAAAACAACTTTACTCAGCATAATCGCCGGCCTGTTGTCTCCCACGGGAGGACAGGTGTCGGTGTTTGGTTCTGATACCCGTGCAGCAAGACGATCTCAAGCTCTCGGATTGGTCACTCAAGATCCCGGGCTGTTGCCGTGGCTAGACGTGGCCTCCAATGTCCTCCTGACACTTGATATCACGGGTCCCCATGATGGCGCTGACGAATATGTCACTGAGCTTTTAGAACGCGTTGGCATTTCACGCTTCGCCCGGTACTACCCGGGACAGTTATCTGGCGGAATGCGTCAGCGCGTCGCTCTCGCCCGGGCGCTGGTTCATCACCCAAGATTACTGCTCATGGATGAACCTTTTGGGGCGCTGGATGAGATTTCCCGGGAGGAAATGCGATTTGAACTGCTTAAGGTATGGGAGCAGGAGCAAATGTCGGTCGTATTTGTCACCCACTCCATACGAGAAGCCGTATTACTTGCCGACAGGGTCGTCGTCTTGACCGGCCAACCCGGACGGGTGAAGGATGTGATCGAGATCGATCTAGACCGCCCACGTACAGCATCGCTGGAAGACGATCCGAGATACCAGTCTTTGCTGGCCGACGTGAGAGGTCTACTTGTGTCCGAAACCGACCGATCTGACCTTGTTCACGCAATTCCTGGTACCCGACGTTGAAACGTAAGTTTCAGCGCAATGCCCTCATCCTTCTGACTCCCGTACTCGTGTCCACGCTGCTGCTGGCGGCATGGGAGACGTGGGTACGGGTGCGAGATGTGAAGGAATATTTACTTCCCGCACCCAGCGCGATACTGGCCGCCCTCCTCGATGACCCAGGCCGGTTTGCTGAGGGTGCGCGTCTCTCGCTCCAAGCGGCGATCGGAGGACTACTACTCGCAAGCCTTGGAGCCTTCATACTGGCGGTGGCGATGGCGCACTCGCGCGCTTTAGAGCGGGCCCTTTACCCACCGGCACTAGCGCTGAAAGTCACTCCTATTGTGGCAGTGGCGCCTCTGTTCACGATATGGTTCGGATTCGGACTTGCCCCGAAGGTGTTGATCGCCGCCATGATCACATTCTTCCCGATGCTGGTGAACTCCGTGGTCGGATTGCGTAGCGTCGATCCGCGGGCGCACGATTTCCTAAGGACGATCAACGCATCCACGTGGCAAATCTTCTGGCGATTGCGCGTACCTTCTTCTCTCCCCTTCGTATTTGCTGGACTTCGAATCTCCGTCCCGTTATCGCTAATTGGTGCCGTAGTGGCGGAATTCCTATCCGGGTCCGAAGGGATAGGCCAGTTGATTCTTATCGCCAACGGTGATTTCGATACTCCCGTTTTGTTCGGCGCGATATTCGTCCTCGCCGCGATGGGAATCTTGCTCACCGCAAGCGTGGCACTTGTGGAGCGCAAGGTTTTATTCTGGTATCAATCCGCTGTGAGCCTGTGAATGCATAGCGCGTTTAAACAAAAGAAATATAGGAGTGAAATGAGCCGATTATTTAGGTCAAACAAGCGCCGTCGAGCGATGCCCATTCTCATGGTGAGCGGCATGTTAATGATCATGCTCTCTGCCTTCGCGACGGGCTGCTCTAGTAGTACTGAAGATGCAGAGTTGCAGGACTTAACCTTCATGGCAGGATTTAGGGCACAGGCCAATCTGCCGTTTGTCGCCGCGTACGCTGCACTCGATCAGGGATTTTTTGCAGACGAAAAACTTAACGTCTCGATCCGGCATTCAAGCGGCCAAAACGAGCACCTCAAATTATTACTTGAGGACGAGGTTCAATTCACCACAGGGACAGCCGCGCAAGTCCTTAGCCAGCGTGCGGACGATATTCCTGTGAAAGCTGTTGCGTTGTTCGGGCAACGCGGTGACCAGGGTTTTGTCACCCGTGCAGACTCCGGAATTGAAACGCCATCAGACTTCGCAGGACGCTCGGTCGGATTCAAGGCTGGCGTGGTTCCCGCGGAACTGAAAGCGCTTCTCAAGAATGCTGGGATCGATATCGAGGATATTGAACTACGGGCTGTCGGATTTGATCCGCGTGTCTTCATAGAGAACGCGGTGGACGTATATCCAGTATTTCTGGACAACGAACCGGATACCATCCGGCGGGCTGGTGTCGAGATCAACGTAATTGACCCACATGACTTCGGGGTGCCAACGCTCGGGGTGACTTATCTCGCAACCGAGGAAATGCTCGCCGAAAGACGTGATGTGATCGAGCGATTCCTGCGTGCCACGTTACGGGCCGTGGAGTGGATCAAGACACACGTCGACGAAGCCGTGGCGATTACTCTCACCTACGCAAAAGATGCCGACCCAGAGCATCAGCGGTTTTTGCTCACAACAGACCTTGAGAACGCGGAGAGAGCTGATGGAATCGGGCGGGGAACGCTGGATCAGTGGTCAGCGCTCAAAGATGTGTTGATCGAGTTCGAGGTGCTTGAGTCGGACGTGGATGTCGCGTCTGCATTTGAGGGTTCGATCGTAGA
>JAAZYK010000108.1 GCA_014239685.1 Dehalococcoidia bacterium
CGCTTGTAGAGGCACTACGTGGTGGAGCCCTCGCCGGAGTTGGGCTCGATACGTTCGAGTCCGAACCGTTGTCACTGGAAAGTCCGCTGCGGACGCTGCCCAACGCGCTGTTGTCCCCTCACACCGCAAGCACGACGGACGCAGCTCTGGCATCCAGCCTGAAGATGGTCGTGGACAATGTGTTGTCATTCTTGGAAGGGAATGTCAGGTACCGGGTCGATTTCGAGCCTCCGATCCGTCAACGCTAGATAGGCCCAATATCACTAGGCGGGCATAGGCGTTGTCGGGCTCCAGTCCACAAGTTCACGGACCGGCACAACGGTTGGATGCAGCGGGAGGAGTACCGCCAACTTCTTTGACGCGTTGAACACTGTGTGCCGGACGCCGGCCTCTGCGACAAACATGTCTCCAGGCCAAAGTGGAATCTCTTCACCGTTGTACATCGCCATAAACTCGCCTTCAATGCAGTACATGGCCTCTTCCGTTTCCGGGTGGAAGTGCGGCGGGGCCATGGAACCGGGCTCGAAATCGAGCTGACTGAACGCGGTCGACAGTGCGCCCCGCTCATGATTCATCATGTCGTATCGGGTGCATCGCTCCCAGGGCGTCCAGGCTTCAACGTTAGCCCTCGGTACGATGTACGGCGGTAAATCGCCGCCGGCCGGCTCTCCTGGGTCGAAATGAGACACCTCTGGGTCGGTGTGCGGGAACATTGTCACAAGGCGAGCTTCCTGCTTCCCGCTGTTCGTGAAACCGTGGCCGGTCCCCGGAGGGGCCATCACGAGGTCTCCTGAATGCAGTTCCACCCGATGGTCGTCCACTACTGCCGAGATATCGCCATCAAGTACAAAATAGGTCGCCTCGGTGTTGCCATGTGCGTGGTATGGAATCGATGCTCCGGGCTGTATGAGGGCGTCAAAAACACGTATCTGAGTGGCGCCTGTTTCGACACCCGCGGGATTTCGCTGACTGACACCGGGATACGGGGAAGTAACTTTCTGGTCTTTGAGGCGAAGGATCGTCATGTGGGGCAATGCTCCAGAGTTGTAAGGACTACTAGTTGCTAGATATCGTTGGAAGGGGTTTTGACGGCGCCCAGTCCACCAACTCCCGGACCGGTGCAGTTGTCGGGTGAATTGCGATCAAGGTCGCTGTTTCACTAGAGGCGTTGAATATTGCGTGCTGCGCGCCGGGTTCCGCCAGAAGCATATCTCCGGCGTGAAGCGGGAACTCTTCGCCTTTGTACATCGCCGTAAGTTCGCCTTCCAGACAGTACATAAACTCCTCGGTCTTTGGATGAAAATGTGGAGGCCCAAGGGAGCCTGGCGCGATAACACCCTTACTGAACAGAAGAGTGGACGAGCCAAAACTGGCATTCATAACATCAAATCGCTCAGTGCCGGTCCAGGGATACGATGGGACCACGTCCTCTGCAAACACCACATATTTCGGGATCGGACCGTGACTGGGATGATCAAGCTTATGGTCCTCGCGAGTCGCTCCGATCGTGGTCCCGGCGGTGATGAACTTCGCCAGCGCTCCACTGCGGTTCTCAAACGAATGCTTCACATTGACCGGGGCGAGCGCACCATCACCTGCGTGAAGGGTGATCCGGTGTCCGTCCAATACACACTCGACATCTCCTTCAATCACGTAGTGCATGATCTCGGCGTCCGGGTGGGAGTGGTAGGTGATGATCGACCCCGGAGCCAGCGTATTCAGCCCGGCCGTCATTTGCGTAGCGCCGGAGTTAGGCCCACCGATGCGGCGTCCGACTACGCCGGACGTTGACTCAGATGTGATCATATCTGCCTGACGCAGAATCGCCATTCGTGGCCTCCCTGTTTGTGACCTTCTAGAAACTGTTGTCGGGCACGCGATTTGTACTCACGGATAACTGACTTCGCTGAGTTCAGGGCATGCCTTCCCGGAGTATATAATCGCTCCCGCTTCAATCGGGCCGATTGAAGGCATCCGACGTGGTCAATATGAGGGCTACGATCAGGATCGCCACATTTTCCATCAGAAGGGTTCACGTCAGTTATGACAGCGATAAAGGTCGGGTTTATTGGACTCGGCAGCATGGGGCGACCAATGGCGGTGAACTTGCTGAACGCTGGGACGACGGTCATGGTCCATAACCGGAGTCAGCAGGTTGTGCGTGAATTGGAGGACATGGGCGGGGAGGCAGCCACCAGCGTGGAGCAACTGGCGTCTCAATGCGACAGGATTTTCGTCTGTCTCCCGAATGAGGAGACTTGTGAGCAGATTCTCATGGGCGATGACGGTGTGTTTGCAAACATCAAGCCGGGAACGATTGTCACGGATCATAGTACGGTGAGTGTTGGCCTTTCAAAGAAAGCAGCTGATTGTGCCATTCGCGTTGGCGCAAAATTCTTGGATGCGCCTATCTCTGGTGGGCCGGTCGGGGCAACCGACGGGACTTTATCGATCATGGTTGGTGGGGATGAGGCTGCATTTAATAGTGCGCTTCCCGAGTTCGAGAAGATGGGGACCAACGTCGTGCGGTTCGGTGACAGCGGAGCCGGGACGGCGATGAAATTGATCAACCAACTCCTGACATGCATCCACACGGTCGCGGCCGCGGAGGCTTTCAACCTTGCGAACAGCGCTGGTGTCGATATCTTGCGGGCTACCGATCTGCTCCAGAAGAGCTTTGGTGGCAGCACCATGGTGGGGCGATCAGGTCCAATAACGGCGGCCCGGGACTTTGAAAACTCCGGCGCGCCGATGCGCAATTTGATCAAAGACATCGGCATCATCATGACAATGGCTGAGGAGATGAAGCTATCTTTGCCGACCGGGACCGCAGCAGCCGAGATCCTGTACGAAGGTCGGGATACAGGCCTTTCAGATCATGATATTGCGGCGGCAATAGTTCCGATTGAAACGCACTCGGCCGGATAAGACAGAACGGCTGACCCGAGTAACAATAAAATACCAACTCTTTGGATTAACAGGACGGGTGGAAATATGAGCAAGCACAAGATCGCAGTAATCAGGGGTGATGGAATCGGCGTCGAAGTTGTTGGAGAGGCACTGAAAGTCCTGAAGGCTGCAGGGTCAAAATTCGGTATCGATTGGATCTTTGATGAGTTGCCGTGGAGTTCCGCCTACTATGACGATCACGGTCAGATGATGCCGGATGACGGGGTCGATCAGTTGCGAGCCTACGATGCCATATTCTTGGGCGCGGTCGGTCGGCCTGACATTCAGGACCACATCACCCTGAACGGTCTGCTGTTGCCCATACGCCGTACCTTTGACCAGTATGTTTGTGAACGGCCGTCGGTCCTCTACCCAGGCGTCACCTCGCCGCTTGCGGGCAAGAATCCGTACGACATCGATATGGTTGTGATCCGGGAGAACACCGAGGGTGAATACGCCAATATGGGTGGGTTCTTATACGAGGGCAACCCCAATGAAGTGGCTATCCAGACGTCGGCGTTCACCCGACAAGGATGTGAGCGGATCATCCGTTATTCGTTTGACCTCGCACGGAGGAGAAACAAGAATAACCATGTCACTTCCATCACGAAGTCCAATGCTCTTGGATACGGCATGGTCCTTTGGGACCGCACCTTTGCGGAGGTGGCCGAGGAATACCCGGACATCACGACCAACTCGCTACTTATTGACGCGGCGTGCATGGACTTTATCCGTCGCCCGGAGGCGTTTGACGTGGTTGTTGCCAGCAATTTGTTTGGAGACATTCTGACCGACATTGGCGCCGTGGTTGCCGGAAGCGTTGGACTTGCTTCCAGCGCGAATTTCGACCCGACTCGCGCCAACCCGTCGATGTTCGAGCCGACCCACGGGAGCGCTCCAGACATAGCAGGGCAAGGGCTGGCAAATCCGATGGCGCAGATACTTACCTCGGTGATGATGGTTCGTCATCTAGGTGAGGACGAGGCTGCGGACGCCATCGAAGAGAGTGTGAAGAGCGTCTTGGCCCTTGGTGAGATTCTGACGCCGGACCTTGGCGGAAGTGCCAGCACGGGCAGCGTGGGAGACGCTATCGCTGGAAATATCTAGGTTCCCCTCTGGGAACACGCTCGAAATTCCAAATCACGCCAATGTCCCGATAGGAGCGACTTCGTGAATCCGTTTGAGAGCATCCCGATAGGCGATCAAGGTGCTGAGGTGACACGCCTTGGAATGGGTGGCGTCTTTATCGCCGGCCGGGGCTCCGCGGACGGCGGAGATACACCCGCCTACGACACATCTCTTGCGACGATCGCAAAAGCGCACGAGGCCGGGATCAAGTATTTCGACACGGCGCCGCTATATGGCAACGGCCGGAGTGAAAAGCGATACGGCAAGGTTCTAGGCGGATATCCTCGGGACTCGTTTGTGCTGTCGTCCAAAGTAGGGCGGGTACTTGTGCCGGACGTGTCCGATCCGGGTCGCTGGGAGGTGGACGACATTCCGCACCTTACCGCTCAATTTGATCTTACGCGTGACGGCATCATGCGTGCGCTCGACGAAGGACTTGAGCGCAGCGGCCTAGACTACGTCGACATTCTCTACCTCCACGACCCGGATGTGGAAGATATGGAGGACGCGGCCAATGCGACGGCTTTTCCGACGATGATCGAACTTCGCGATCAGGGCGTGGTGAAAGCGATCGGATGCGGAATGAATCAGTGGCAGATGCCTGGCCGTTTTATCAAGCGATTTGATCTCGACATCATTCTGTTGGCGGGGCGTTATACCCTTCTCGACCACGACGCTTATCCGGAATTTCTGCCGCTCTGTGTCGAGAAGAACGTCAAGATAGCAACCGGCGGCCCATACAACTCCGGAATCCTTGCTGCACAGGATCTGGATGGCCCATTGGCTTTCAATTATGAACAGGCGGCGCCTCAGTGGATCGACAAGGCTCGCGCTTTGAAGAGTGTTTGCGACGCACACGGCGTCGACATGAGGGCGGCGGCGCTCCAATTCCCGCTCGCGCACCCCGCCGTTGCGTCGGTGATACCGGGCGCTGCGACTCCCGCCCAGGTGGTACAGAACGTCGAGCTAATCCGCTTCGAAATCCCTGAAGCTATGTGGTCCGAGATGAAGTCCGAAGGATTGATTCCTTCGGACGCGCCTACACCGTAAATGGGCGTAGGTGGACGTAGCACCGTCCCCCTACAGATGGACGACCCGGTACGATCCTAATTAGCGGCGATTTTGCCGGTAAGGGTCCCTGAGATTCGCTCAGAACCCAAACCGGAATGGGCAATCCCAATCGCCTGAAGCCGATAATACAATCTCGAACGCTTAGAGTAATACGTCGCGTATGCGACCTCAGACCACTATTTTGTCGAGGCTAACGCGCGTGATCTTTGCGACCTCGCTGAAGGCGAAATACAACTCCATATCGGTGCTGTCGTTACCTAGATGCTGCTCCGCCATCGCCAGAATCTCTGCCGCGTTCCGGCCCCGTAGGGCTGCGATAAACGGAAACCCGAACCTCCTCCTGTATGCGCTCAAAAGATGTTCGATCCGTTTCTGTTGAGCAGAAGACAACTTGTCGAAACCCGCGCTTATGTGCTCCTGTCGCGAGGCAGGAGTCATGGCGTCTATCGCTTCCGGCGTAACCTGTATATCGGAATGGCCGCGGAGGAATTGGATCTGCTTCCCCCTGTCGGCATCCTTCAACGCCTGCACCATCCCATCGTGCAACACTCCGACATCCTTGAACGGTCGACCTTCCCAGGCATTTGACGCTACCCATGGTGCGTATTCGAATACCGGTCTTACCGCCTCGACAAAATCATCGTGGCTCATGTCATTGAGGCTATCGATCGAAATTCGCTGATCCTGGTTCTGGCCTTCGGGGCTCATGTTTGTGGCACCTTTTCTGTGTCGGGATACCCGACTCCACAACCGAGATCGACAACATCAGAGCATCCCAGCAATTCATCGATCAGGTAGCGAATATATTGCTCCCGCAACCGGCCATTGTTTTTCCGAGATTCCACTAGATAGCCATTGGCAACGATGTGTCTGGCGCCCCCCATGCCGGGAGTGGATTGGTCATCACCCAGCGGTGTGCATCTCGGCGTGTGTCTCCACGGGGTCGTTACCGACCAGGAAGTCGAAGTCGCAGCCGTACTGGGCCTGCATAACGTGCTCTGAGAACATCAAGCCGTAGCCCCGCGTGTAGCGAGGCACTGGTGCCTTCCATGCCGCTCTTCGTCGTTCCATTTCAGCCTCATCCACCAGTAGATCGATCCGTCGTCCCTCGACATCTAGCTCGATCATGTCACCGTTCTCGACAAGTCCTAGCGGTCCCCCGAGCGCCGATTCCGGCGAGATGTGCAGCACCACCGTGCCAAACGCCGTCCCGCTCATCCGGGCGTCGCTGATGCGCACCATGTCTCGGACACCCTGTTCAAGCAGTTTCTTTGGGATCGGCAGCATGCCCCACTCCGGGATACCTGGTCCCCCGACCGGTCCCGCCGACTTCATCACAAGAACATCGTCCTTGGTCACGTCCAGGTCCAGGTCGTCCACGCGAGCGTGCATGTCCTCATAGTTTTCGAATACCACGGCGCGCCCCACATGGTGGAGCAGATCGGGCGAAGCCGCGCTATGTTTGATCACCGCACCATCTGGAGCG
>JAAZYK010000109.1 GCA_014239685.1 Dehalococcoidia bacterium
ATTCGGTGTGAGCATTATCACATCACTGCGTATCAGATCTGACTAACAGATTACGTAAGGTGTCGCGTTCGCGGTAAGCTTAGCTGGTATCTGGGGACGCGTGGTTTCGACAGAGAGGCATCCGCCAGACTGCAAGCCGAGGGTGCCAACTTCCTCGATAATCCGCTGGCGCAACATTAAACGGCGAGAAACAACTCGCTATGGCCGCCTAGAAACGGCCACGTAGCCACGATTCTTCCCCCGAGGGGACCGATGGCTGCGACGCTTACTTGGGGTGCTGTCCGCCTGACGCCGATTGGTGCGGACCTAAGATCATCGGCTGGCCGCTGAAGTAGCCTGACGGAGAGCGAGATCAGCGGCGAGATAATAAATCGCCGACTAAGCTTGTAGACGTCGAAGCGAAACCCTAGCTGGACGGGGAGTTCGACTCTCCCCCGTCTCCACCAGGAAAACGAAACGGACTCAGCCTTCGGTCGAAAGGCCGGGGGTTGAGTCCGTTAAAGCGATGATTCCTCATGCTTCTCCCGCCATCGTAATTCAGGGCATCGCTCGGGAATGGTGGTTTCGTTTTAATACCTAAGCGTCAGCGTTATAGACGGGTCCGGTCTAGATGTTGAACTGTGGGTCGCCGTAACCGTCCAGCTTGTCGAAAATCTGTATTCGCCAGCGCTGAGAATCGATCACGAACAGACGTGAGCGCACCGCGTCGAATTTAACTCCGGTTGGAAGTGCAAATTTCCATTCCGGCTCCAGACTTTCGACACGACGTCGGGCTTTGTGTACGTCCGGGTTTCCGCGGACGTACAACTTCTGCCACTTGGACAATTCGATGGCTGAACCGCCTAGTTCGCTGATGTAGTTGTATTCGCTGTCGAACACCTGAACACGATTGTTCACCCAGTCACAAACGTAGATATCACCGTTGGGATCTACCGCGACGTCCGATGGGTGGTCAAACTCGCCGGTAGCAGATCCGTGACTGCCGATGGAGGCGATAAATCCACCGTTTGAATCAAACTTCTGGACGCGATGGTTTTTGTGATCGGCCACGTACACGTGGCCATCGGCGTCCACTGCAATGCCCCACGGCGACCGGAACTGGCCTTCACCTGATCCCTGACTGCCCCACCCGTTTACAAACGCCCCACCGGCAGTCAACTCCTGAACCCGATGGTTGAGCGTATCCACGATCAGCATGTTGCCGGCCGCGTTGAACACGATGCCCGAAGGCCGGTCGAACTGACCCTCGCCGGTTCCGGACTCTCCGATGTGGTTCAAAAACAGTCCGTCTCTATTGAAGACGCTTACCACGTGGCGCAGTTCGTCGGTCACGTACACGTTCGAGTCCGGACCTACGGCAACGCATGCGGGCCACGCTCCTCTGAAGAAGCCCTGGTTGACCTCGCTGAACGTGGCCGTGATTTCTTCATCGTCGGGCTCGCCGCCGATGGAAAGCTTTAGGACATCGGAAAATCCCGCAGCCTTTTTCACAATGTAGACGTCATCGCCTTCGCCAAACGCTATGTTGACGATGCCGGTGATCTGTCTGCCGCCGACGACGTGGCTAAAATCGAATGCCCGTCCGGCTACCGATGTCGTGAGCACTTGGACCTCTTCCATTCTGTTGGTAACTGAAGGTGGGATGTTGGCGCTTTGTGCACCAGTGGCTCGCCGTTACTTCTCTATGAATCCCGGATTTTCGAAGTTCCCACCGACGATTGGCACGGGGTCCAACCCGAGCCAGTCTTCGACAAGGCTTGTGTAGACGCTGCGGAAGTCCAAATCAGGAACGAGGTCTCCCTGGTCAAGATCTTGGGCCTTTGTCGATGGGTACTGGCCGTACATGCCGCCCTTGACGCCCTTGCCGATTGCGATGCAGACGCCCCCGGCGCCGTGATCCGTGCCGGATCCGTTGTCATACACGCGGCGTCCAAACTCTGAGAACAGGAACATCACCACGTTGTCCGCGGCGTTGTGCTCTTCGAGATCGTCGAAAAAGTCACGTATGGCTTGAGAGACCTGAGACCACAACTTGTGGTGAAGACTCAGTTGATCGGCGTGGGTGTCAAATGATCCGTGGTCGGCGTAGAAAACTCTGGATCCAAGGCCTGCGAGGTGAACCTGTGCTATGCCCTTGAGCTTTTTCCCGATGCTGGAGTCTGCGTACTCT
This sequence comes from Dehalococcoidia bacterium, assembly GCA_014239685.1. GTDB lineage: Bacteria > Chloroflexota > Dehalococcoidia > Lucifugimonadales > Lucifugimonadaceae. Next base: position 2,171 of record JAAZYK010000109.1, read on the forward strand.
ACGGTCGATGAGTACTTCTCCGGTGCGACGTTAAGGATCTCGGCACCCTTCAGGGCGTCCAGTCCAGTTTGTCCAAGATAGTCCATCACCGGACCGGTACCGATCGCAGGAGAGTACATCCGCTGGTAGCGGCCGAGGACGCGGTCGAGTTTCTCTTGCGGTGTAATATCGGTGAGAAGTCCGTAGCTATCGATGTTCTCCACGGTTGCTACAGGTACGTTCGGTGCGACGAGTGCTCGGAATAATGCCGGGCCCATGCTTACGGCTGTGACAACATTTTCCTTGTCGGGGTCCAGTTCACGTACTACTCGGCCAAGCCAGCCTTCGGTTCCAAGCTTGTCCGGTTCACATGTGTGCCATATATCCATGGATCTGAAGTGGGATCTGGGCGAGTTCTCGTAACCCACGCCGTGGATGATCGCCACGTTTCCGTCTTTGTACATGTCCTGAATCGGACCCATTGTCGGGTGAAGGCCTATCTCATCATCCAGAACGAGAACGTCTTCTTCGCCAACATTCACGGTTGGCCGGTAGTCCCGATATAGAGGATCGTTATACGGAACCACGGTGTTCATATAGTCGTTGCCGCCGCTCAACTGCAGCACGACAATTACAGGATCATCAGTTGTCCCGGTTCCGTTCGTTCCATTTTCCAAGAGACTCGTCAAGCCTGGTGCCTCCCTGTGTCCGTTTCTGTTCGGTATGTTTAAGCCAACTGGTCGTGGTATCTAAAGACTGTATCTTTAGGCGAATTGATATTCCCTGAGTGAGACAACGAGCTGAAGGATCTCGGTCACCTTCGTAGCTCCGCCTTGCCCGGGGCGATCGTCTTCCCAGTCAAATTCGCCAAGTTTCCGGGCATGGTCTAGCAGTTCACCCCTTGATTCGTTGGGGATCTCAAGCGGACCCATCACATCCAGACAGGCATCGACCACGGCCTCAGGATCGCTGCCAGATGACTTGATACGGTCGATGATCTTGACCACGCCGGGCCGGGATATATCGCTAATCATCTCTGCCGTGAAGTTGGTCCGCTTCATCAAGGTGCCACTATTGATCCATTCTATTCCGGAGTGCCACCCCTCGACGCTTGGCGGATTTAGAAGCTCCTGCCCCATAAATCCGATCTGGCTGGCCCAACTCATCGTCTCCGGCACGGGGCGTTCCGCGTCCTCCACCAGCCGGAGTGTTCCTATGACTACCTCGGCGGGATTCTTTACCCGTTTGAAGGTGGAGTCTTTGAAGAAGTCCGAGTTGAATATTTTCTTGAGCACCGTCCCGATGTGATAGTCGCTTGCGATCAGTGCATCGGCGATGAACTGGACTGCTTCAGGATCGTTTGGCGGGGTGACCGACCACGCGGGAACCTGATGCTCGTCGGCTACGAAAAAACTGTAGAGGTGACGGGCAAGAAAGGCTGCCGTGGCCGGCTTGGACAGGATGATGTCGATGACCTCTTCGCCATCGAAATTGCCGGTGTGACCGAGGAAAGTCTTTTCACCGTAGTCGTGGTCGTCCGCCCGGAACTCGTAATCCCAGTCCCATCGCCCCATGTGGAACCGTGGGAGCTTGTGTTTTAGCGTCCAGCCTGTGAATGCCCGTGAGCACTCTCTGACATCGGTCTCGGTGTAATTTCCGACGCCCATCGTGAACAGTTCTAGGAGCTCTCGACCCCAGTTCTCGTTCACCGAATCCGCATGGTTCTCGTGATTGTCCAGCCAGTAGATCATCGCAGGACTCTGCGCCACCGCCATGAGGAGGTCCTTGTATTTACCCAGGCCCATCTCACGGAACGACTCGATCATGTCTTCTATCTCATCGTAGTGATCGACTTTGGCTACACCGGTCGCGAAAAGCTGATGGTAGAAAAGGCAAAGTTTCTCCTGAAGCGGGGCTTTTGTATTGATCATTCTCCAGACCCATGGAGCGTGACCCAGCCCGCCCATCGTTCCCGGTTTCCACCATAGCGGGTAGTAACGCAGGAACTCGTAGATATCGACGGCATCCTGATCCCCGGGGTTCAGAAGTTCGTCGACGGTAGCTTCATAGCCGAGTTCGACGCGGCGCTCAAGCTCTTCTCTTGACGCGCCGAATCCAGCCCTGCGCATCAGGTGTGCCATTAGCGCGATGTTCTGGTCGGTCATATATCCGGGCTCCCATCGTGAAATTGTTACCGGCAGTGTACGGCAGACACTGGTCCCTTGTGGGGTCCAATTACCGTAGTGGAAGGATTACCCCTGGTCGGCGTCGCTTTCGGTTTGGGTGGATGACGTGGAGGTTGACCAGCTGGTGTCGGAAGCTCCACGGCGAGCCGGAAAGTAGTCTCTGGCCTTACCCACAACCTCGGCGAGAAAGGCTTATATCGCTGTGGATTTACTTGCGCGTTTCGGCTCTATACGGTCACGAATTCGGCGAATTGACTCGGCCAGTATCAACATGGCGACAGTGGTCAAAACGATTGAACCACCAGCGGCTATATCACCGTAGAAAGCCACAATCAGGCCAATCCAGACGCTGAGCAGGCCGAACGATATAGAAAGGATCAATGCTGTACGGAATCCGCGCGCAAGGCGTAGTGCCGCCAATGCGGGTATCACAATCAAGGCGCCTACCATGAGGACACCTACTACTTGCATCGACGCTGTCACAGTGGCCCCTGTAAGGATAGCTAGGGCTAAATTTGTGGCAGTCACTCGGACTCCGCTCGTGTGAGCAAGATCCTGATCGAATGCACTCTGTGTCAGTTCGGCAAAGAACGCAATGACAAAAAGTATCACTACAACGAGAAGGCCTGCGATCAAAAATAGATCGGGGTCGTCTATCGATAGAACACTACCGAACAGATATCCAAAAACGTCGGCATTGAAGCCAGAGGATTTGCTGATAACTATTACGGCGATGGCCAGGGACGCATAGAGAAACACGGCCAACGCTGCATCCCCAGGCAACCGTCCACGCGATCTTAGTTGTTCAATCGCGGCGGCAGATGAGGTTGTCGCGATCAGTGCTACAAAAGTCGGATAGATACTCGTCACGAATCCGATGGCTACACCCATCAACGCGACGTGAGACAGGGTGTCGGCAATCAGTGATAAACGTCTGAGAACAATGAATAGGCCGAATGCTGGTGCCAGTACTGCGACCATTGAGCCGCCAATTAAGGCGCGTCTCATGAATTCGAATTCGAATACTTCAGGCAAGGTTCAGCAATCCTTACCTATGTTCATGGAGTGCATCGTGTAGTAAGACATCGACGGGGAATCCGTAAAGCTCGGACAGGTGGTCACCAGTAATTGAGTGCGGGGGGCCGTGAAAAACGACCGTTCGATTAATGCACGCGCAAACGCTGGCGCCTTGCATGACCGCACCAATATCGTGAGATATCAGAAACACTGTCATTCCATATTCGCTGTTCAATGACGAAATCAATTCATGGAATCTGTCGCGTCCTACTGCGTCGACACCAGATACTGGTTCGTCCAGGCACAATAAATCAGGATCGCCCACGATGGCGCGCGCGATCAGTGCCCGCTGCCGTTGCCCTACCGATAGAGATTCGATAGGCCGTTGTCTTAGATCGGATATGCCGGCTATTTCTAGTGCGTCATATACCTTTTTTCGCCCGCGTCTACGGAACATGCTCAGTGGATCGAATCCTTGGTAGAGACCCTGCTCGACGATCTCTTCCACGGTTGCGGGAAATCGGGTTCCTAGGCCTTCCAATCGTTGTGGAACATATCCCACGCGTGACCAGTCTCTGAATCGCCCAGAGGGCTCGCCAAAGAGTTCAACCGATCCTCGCGATTGTTTGAGCAGTCCTAACGCCAACCGTAAAAGAGTCGTTTTACCGCTTCCATTAGGGCCGAGGATAGCTGCAAAGTCACCTTTCTGAATTTGGAACGAGACGCTTTCTACGGCGGGCTCCCCACCGCCATAGGAGTACCACGTGTTGTCAAACTCACATACGACCGGTTGATTGGATGTCACCTCGTGTGCTCTGGATCCTGCGGCCAGGTCGGCTCCTGTGCCGCAGGATCTGATGTATTGACTTTGGGGGTTTTCAACCCTCACATCCCATTGCCGTTTTGAGACTGGAAAGATTCGAGTTCATCAAGGTCATATACGATTCACCGGTATCTCTCTCGTCTTTCGTCAAATTCTGGACGGTATGTAGCGGTAACGACTGTGCGCCGGTTTCGCGCATCAGGGTGGCACTCAGGCGTTCAGAGTCAAGCGGGTTAACAAGAACGTACTCAATACCGGTTTCTGTTACGGCTTCGCTTATTTCGGCCAGTACTCGCGGACTTGGCTCAGATTCGGGGTTCATCCCGCTAATTCCAACCGCGTGTTTGTCGTAACGGTTAGCCAAATAATTGAACGCATCGTGTGAAGTCACGAATATATCCTTTTCGCAAGCTTGCAGTGAGGACGAGAAACGTTCATTCAATTCGGTTAAGTCACTGT
>JAAZYK010000010.1 GCA_014239685.1 Dehalococcoidia bacterium
GAGATTTCATGGTCCGTTCCGGGGCCACGATGTCCACTCTAAGCCCTCGCTCCCGTGCGCGCTCTGCTGTGATGGGCCCCATTGCCGCGGTCACGGTTTTATTGATGAGATCGGCCCCACCGGCTAGGTCAAAAAGGTTGTCTACACCGGAGGAACTGGTGAATGTCGTGATATCGATGCCTGGGCATTCAAATGTATCCGTTAGTTGATTGCCGGAGTTATCCGGTCTATGAGTCTCATACCCCGCGACGCGATTCACTTTTGCGCCGAGAGCCTGCAGGCCCTCCGGCAGTACGTCTCGTCCGATGTCCGAGCCGATCACGAGCACGCGTTTACCCTTCATCCCCAGAGATTTCATGTCACGCAGGACGGCATCTGAAACGTACTCCTCTGGAACAAGGTCGGGAGTCACCCCGAGCTGTTCCCTCACAGTCAAGCCCGTAGCTGGCCCGACGGCAGCGACTTTAACGTTTGCGAATGTACGACCGTCCATTTCCAGTGCGTCCATACGGGCGCGCAGTCCCCGCGCTCCATTGCTACTTGAGATGGTCACCCAGTCGTAGCCGCCCAGATTTTTCAAGGCTCCGTCTAACGAGGTGGGATCGATTACCGGGACGATGCTGATGGCGGGGAACTCCACGCAATCAGCCCCCGCACTTTCCAACTCGGTGCGGAGTCTTGAGGCCTGGGATCGAGTGCGTGTGACGAGCACCCGTTTACCGAAGAGAGGTTTGTTGTCGAACCATGCGATGCCATCACGTAATCCGACGACATCGCCGACTATTACTGCCACGGGTGATCCAAGTCCGGCGGCTTTGCCGATCTCAGCGATATTTTCCAACCTGCCGGTAACCGTTTGTTGTTTTGGGGTCGTTCCCCATTGGACAAGAGCGGCCGGTCGGTCCGGCGATGTACCCCGTGAGATCAACTCACGGGTGATGGCAGGGAGCGCCCTCCAGCCCATTAGGAACACAAGCGTTCCTGGGAGGGCGGCAAGTGCGTCCCAGTTGAGTTGTGAGTCTGGCTTGGCTGGGTCTTCGCTGCCGGTGACAACGGTGAACGAGGTCGACACGCCCCGATGTGTGATGGGGATGCCTGCGTAGGCCGCCGCCGCTATAGAAGATGTCACGCCGGGTACTACCTCGAACGGCAACCCCTGTTTGGACAACGCCAGGGCTTCTTCACCACCCCGTCCGAATACGAAAGGGTCGCCGCCTTTTAGACGGCACACGGTTTTCCCTTGCGATGACAGTTTGACCAGCAATACATTGATCTCGTCCTGCGTCATACGTACATCGCCGGGGCCTTTACCCGCGTCGAACATCTCTGCATCTGGGCGCGCTTGGGCGAGCAGTCCTGCGTATGACAACCTGTCGTATACGACAGCATCTGCCGTCCTGAGACGGTTCATGGCCTTCACGGTGATAAGGCCAGGGTCACCGGGCCCTGCGCCGACAAGCGAGACGAATCCGGGAGCGGTCTGGCTGTCGGAACCCTCAGGCATGGATCAACTCCAGGGCACCATTTTTGATCATGTCTTCGGCCAGTGCGGTTCCTAGATCGGACGCATCGCCGATATCACCCGAACTCGTCTTTGTCATCGATCGATCACCATCAATGGATGCTGCAAATCCGCGGATTGTCATGCTGTCCCCGTCCAGCGTGGCGAAAGCTGAGGCGGCCGTGGCACAACCGGCTCCGAGTCGGGCAAGGTAGGCCCTCTCGGCGGTTGATACTGCTCGAGTGGTGGCGTGATCGATGGATGATATGAGTTCGGTCAGTATTGTATTGGAGGCCATGGTCTCTACAGCGAGCGTTCCCTGCCCCGAAGCTGGTATGAAATCGTCCGGGTCCAGCGCTTCTGAGACCTCATCCAGTCGGCCCATCCTGTCGAGTCCGGCGGCGGCGAGTATGGCGCCGTCGTATCCGGTCTTGTCGCCTCCGAGTGCCTTGGTCATGCGGGTATCAACGTTGCCGCGAATTCGGATGATTTCCAGATCACCCCTTGCAGCACGGAGTTGTGCGACACGCCGTGGGCTGCTGGTTCCGATGCGCGCGCCGGACGGCAGGTTCGCGACGCCGCCTTCGAAACGACTGACAAGTACATCTCGCGGATCGCCACGTTCTGGCAAGGCCGCGAGCGTGAATCTTTCCGGCAACTTGGACGGCATATCTTTCAGACTGTGGATTGCGATGTCAGCCCTGCCGTCCTCAAGCGCCGCCTCCAGTTCCTTCACGAAGATGGAAACGCCAATGGTCTCTAGAGCCGAGCGTTTGTCGCGGTCGCCCGCGGTGCTGATCCTTACGATCTCGAACTCGATATTTGGATGTGCCTCGCGGAGCATAGACACAACGAGCCCGGTCTGTATGACCGCAAGTTCGCTTGCGCGTGTCCCGACCCGGACGAGGGGCGGTTTAGTACCGGTCATTTGATGTGTCCGCCGTGGGTTTCAGGGAGAGTGAGATAGTCAGGATTCTGTACTCAACCCCAATGTTTATTTTGCAGCTCGCTCTTCGAGTGCAGAGACCAGCATAGCCCTTGCGCCATCTTTGTCCCCGGACTCGAACTGCTCAAGCATCTGGTTTGTAATGGATTCTGCCCAGTCGTCCGGACTTATTGGAAGTTTGCGGCCACGTACTTCTACCCGTACATCGGCGAACATCGGACCCATGTCAGCCCAACGCAGGCACTGGCAGTAGTCCATGTCTGTCATGCGCTCCCGAAGCCGGCGCGCGAGAGCTGGGCTGGTTCCGGCTGTTGAGACGGCGACAGTCACGTCCTGACGGTGAATGATCGCCGGGGCGATGAAGTTGCACAGGGGGGTGACGTCCATAACGTTACAGAGAACATTTCGCTTTCGAGATTCTGTCTCGATCGCTTTATTTATCTCTTCGGAAGAGGTGTCCGCAACGATGACAATCCAGGCTCCAGCGATGTCTCCCGCCTCGTATTTGCGGTGCTGCCAGGAAATTTTACCCTCTGAAGCGAGTTCAATGAGGCCCGGAAGGGTGTCATTATCCGGGCTGAATAGGGTCACTTCACCCCCGCAATCGAGGAGGTATCTGACCTTGCGTTCGCCTTCGTGGTCGCCGCCAAAGACAAGACATTTGCGGTCACGGATATCTACAAAAATGGGGTAATACGCGGGCATAGAGATCTCCTCCGGGTGATGACGCGAAATCATCAATAAGTAGCTGCAACCGTCGCGGCCCGTCAGCCGGATATCGGGTTGGACGCAACGTTTCTCGACGAAATGTCAGATTTTGTGGCCTACTCGTCCACGAAGTAACGGACACGGGTCTTTTTGTACTCTCGACTTGAGTACAGCAGTTGATAGTCGGTTATTCCCGTAGTGTCTGAGATCTCCTTCGCCAGTTCCTCGCATCCCTCTTGGGAGGTTGCATGAAGCATGGTGAAGTGTGAGTACTTCCAGTCAGGGAAACGTGGTCGCTCGTAACAATGGGTCACGGATCGTGACTGCGCCATCAGATTGCCAACTTCTTCCGAACGGGCTTCAGGAACGTTCCATACGCCCATAGCGTTTGCGGCAAAGCCAGCTCTCCGGTGGTGCAAGACCGCAGAAAATCTGCGCATTAACTTGCGGCCCACCATGTCATCGACATGCGCGAACAACGCGTCGATGTCTATCCCGAGGTCGTCCGACATATCCTTGAACGGTTCGGGGATGATTTGCAGGTCTTCCTGCATCGCCCGGACGAACGCGATGTCGAAATCGGTCAAGGCCTGTGCCTTATTCCAGTCCGCGTCCATCATCGGAGTGTTTGCCTTCGAGTCTACGGGCTCGTCCGGCTTGAAATAAGTGGAGGCGTCGGATTCCTGTTTCACCATGTCAAAGTTGACGCCGATCTTGAAGAATTTGATTGTCGGCATCTTGCGGGTAGCCTCTGCTCCGGTCTCCTTGACCATTTTGGCCAGGGTCTCGTCCATATCTTCAAACGGAGAGACTGCGAGCGTGAACCAGAGGTTGAAGTGTCCGTTGCGGGCGTAGTTGTGGCTGACACCTGGGTGGCGGTTGATGATCTGTGCAGCGTCATCCAGAGACTTCTCGGGAATACGCATGGCGACGAGCGTGGTTGTGTACCCGAGCCGACGTGTGTCGAAGATTGCTCCGATTTGTCGAACGATGTTCTTACGCTTCAGCTCGATTATCCGCTCCATCACCTCGTCTTCGGTGATGCCGAGGCCTTCTGCAATTTTGAGGAAGGGACGTTCTACCAGCGGGAAATCAGATTGAACGATGTTACAGATCTCTCGGTCAACAGTCTCTATGGTGCTCGTGGTCATTGAGTCTCCCGTACCCGGTGCGATCTAATTCGGATGTCCTGGACAGCGGTACAGATTACCCGGTCTGGTAGAGGCAGTTCTGGGGCTGTCGTCGCAGATGAAATCATTTTACCGCCAGATACGTGAAAAACGGCCAGTAATTTCCGCGTCTACGTTAATTCGAATCCCTGAATCTCTCGTGGTTCCTTGAATCCGCTTCGGTACGCGAGCCTTGGTTCGCTACTCGCCCATTATCTGGACGATCACCTCTCGGTTTTTCGGGAGGTCTAGTTCCACTAGGAAGACTCGCTGCCATTTTCCGAACGCCAAGTCGCCGTTTACGATAGGAATCATCTCGCTGGTGCCAAGGGTCAGGTGCTGGCAGTGCGCGTGACCGTTGGGACATTCGTCTTCATTCATGTGCACGGTGCGGATAGCAAAATCGTTGTGCGCGTAGTAGGAGTCCTTGGGCGCGACCGCATGCAGGAAGTGTTCCATATCTTTGATCAAAAGTGGCTCATTTTCGTTTATTTTGATCGCTGCAGTTGTGTGGCGCGAGAAGACGACTGCAATTCCGGATTCGACTTCGGACTCCCCCACGACATCGGCAACTAGATCCGTGATGTCGATGAACTCTGGTGCTCGAGTCGATCTCACGTTGAGGCACTTTGTGAACGCCCTCAATACGTGACCTCTCCATCCTGATGGTATTTAAAAAATTACGCGACAGAAATCGATCGGTAATCCTGTCCAATGACATAGCCACGTCTAATCTAGCCGATTCCATGAGCGGCGTCAGCGTCATTTCGAATTTGAAATGGAATCCGTCATGGGTTTTTGCCGACATTGAAAATGTCACTGTTGGTCAGAACGGTCATAAGTGTTGCCACTGCGTTACGTGCACTGCGCACGGCCCGCATGTAGCGCCACATTTTCCTGGGATGCCTAACGCCGTACTTGAAGATAGGTCCCAATCGCCCACCTGATGGTGTGTCAGGTAGTCTCGATGCGATTCCGGGCAGTGTCTCGTCCACTCCATAAACGATGGCTCGGACGCTCAAACACGGCACCCCCGCCCGGCCCGCAGCCGCGGCCACCCAGTAGCTTTCCCGGTCGACAGCCGAGACACCGTACGTTTCTCCAAGCCATTCTGAGAGGCCAGACGTTCGCACCAATGAATTCACGGTGAGAGTTGGGGAGGGCATGAAGTCGATTCCGTTTATTTCGACGGCTCCGCGCACAATATCGAGCATTTTAGCGTCCGCTAAAATTTCTTCATGGGTTACGTCTAGTTGCGATCCCCCGGATTGTAAGTCGGTCGGATTGAGGGATTCCGGGTCCCAATCAAAAGGGCTGCCTTCGATGTGGTTGAGCCGTGTTGCCAGCACGAGGTCCCCGATGTCTAGGTTGGGTGTGCAGGCCCCAGCGAAACCGAGTGACAGTATTGAATCGGGTCGCTCGGTCTCCAGCAACCAGGCCATTGCTTTTTCAGTCTGGGCGCGGCCGGCTCCGGTCAGGATCATGGAGACGCTGTGGTCCCGTCGTTGGTAAGCGAGCGCTCCTTCCGGTGCCCGGCGTTGTCTCCATACGCCCTCGCTACGCTGGCGCCAAGGGCGCCATGCACCACGGCTCAGCACGGTGGCAAGTTCCTCTCGCCTTGAGGCGACAAGGGCGAGCGACATCAGACTTCCCGCACTAACAGATATTCACCCAGTTCCAGAAATTCCCGAGTGGCATCGGAACTCAACTGAAGAGATGACAATCGCTTGCGCGCCCGGTTCCATCGTGTTTCCGCCTGTGCCTGGCACCAGCGCTGTGTGCCCAGTCCGTCCATTACATCCAGCACGCGTTCGACATCAATGGCAGTGATCTCATCTTTGGCGTATATCCGTTGCAGTTCTTGTTGTTCCGCGCCGCGCGCCTGTTCCAGGACGTGGACAACAGGCAGGGAGTTTTTCTTACGGGTGATGTCTGCGCCGATAGGTTTGCCAAGCGCAGGTCCGCCCCATATCCCAAGCACGTCGTCCCGTATCTGGAAGATGCGCCCGATGTCATCCCCGACGGCCCGTAAACCTTCCACGACCTCGCTAGAACCTCGGGCTCCGACGAGGGCTCCAAGTTCCACAGCTCCCTCAATCAGTGCGCCGGTTTTGCGCTCGATCATCATCAGGTACTCATCTACGGTGACGTCTGTGCGGCCCTCGTACGCGATATCCAAGTACTGCCCCTCCATCATCGAGAGGTAGCGTTCTGTGAGTATGTGGCCTGCCTTGATCGCCGTACTAACACCTGCATCACGGAGTCGCTGGGTGGCCATGTCGCTTATAGCGAGAAGGTTGTTGCCTGCTACCAGCGCAGTCGGCTCACCCCAGACTACCCAAAGCGTCGGCCGGTGGTGGCGGGTGCGATCGCCGTCCTCTATGTCGTCATGGATGAGCGAGAAGTTGTGGACAAACTCGATCGCCACTGCCGCAGGCAACGCGTCCGCGGGATCGCCCCCGACGGCCTCGCAGGCGAGCAGACATAAGGTCGGCCTAAGACGCTTACCTTCTGGGCTATCCGTAAGAGCCCCGTCGACGTCGGCCCAACCCATGTAGTACCTGAGTGAGTCGTAAATCGGTAGGGTTCGGTCATCCAATTCGGCACGCAACGCTGCCCCTACAACCGCCTGGTACCGAGTGAATACAGGTGGCAGTTCTTTCACGAATGAGTTGCCACCTGTCAACTGGGGGGGTGAAGAATCAGGCATGTTGGGCGAAGGAATAATTTTCGATCCTATGTTTCGTAAATACGGGTGTCAACGCGCCTTGGAATTGACCGGGAGGTATTAAACATCCCTTTTGACGATAGAGACATCAAAAACAAGTCCTGGGTCATGAACTCGGCACCGTTATCCCGAGCGTAGCAGAAGGCACTTCAATTACGGCATGTCTCGCGATCAAGAAACAATTCCCCGAATACACTAACCCTCTCCCACCGGAAGAGAAAAATATCTGCCACACCAACCCATAAAAGGCCCGTGGAACAATTCCGGAGACCTTCTAGTTCAAGAGTGCTTGTTGGTTCGGGCTACCTTGGCCGCTATCTCTCGAGCTTTGGTGGTCTCTTACTTCATCAGGGTGATCGTAAGTACGCGGTTTGTATCGGCGGATGTCATCTTGTCCTCGTCCGCCGCGTTGTGAAGTTGGACCGCTCGTGTGAACGACCGCGCGCGATGTGACGACATCAGTTGGTCCTGTTTTGCCGCCGACTTGCGTGTCTTCGCCTGGACGATTAAGGCGTTGTAGTCGATGGACGAACTTATCGCCCTTGGCCATGATGTCGAGCCGATTTTGCCCTCCTCTGGTCTTGTCGCCGTTTCGCGCGTCGGGAGGGGCAGGGTCTAGGCCGGAGGCCAGCATAAGAAGAATACGCAGCGGCTGTTGAAGTTGTTGTGCCTGTGTGACTCTGCGAACGGACCAAGTCTGGAGTGTCATTTGAAACCATCGACTTTTTCTTGTGCCAGTCTCTCACAGCCATGGAATACATAAACATGAGTGTGTATATATCAAGTAAGTAGTACAGGATCAGTTAACTTAATTGACTGATAGTACTGTCGCAGCTATCATTTGAGTAAGGTTCAACATGCCACAGGATTACTACATAGAACTAGGCGTTCCACGAAATGCCGCCGATAAAGAGGTCAAGACCGCTTACAGGCGTCTGGCGCGTCGTTATCACCCAGACGTGAACACGAGCGATCCGGACGCTGAAGCCCGTTTCAAAAGGGTCAACGAGGCGTATCAGGTCCTCTCAGACCCGAAAACTCGTCGCGATTACGACCAGTACGGGGATAACTGGAAGCACGCGGAGCAGATGCGTGCCAGCGATGGCCGAGGGGCCGGATTCCGAAGGTCGCGTGGGCCCCACCGTGGGTCCGGTGGCATCGGTCTAGACGACCTGTTTGGTGATTTCGGGCTGGGTAATGCATTCGGGCGTTCACAGCGGCAGGCCTTGCAGGCCAACGTCCAAATCACTCTCGAAGAAGCGTTTGCGGGAGCAAAGCGGAACATCACGATCCAGGGTGCCTCTCTCTGCAAGGAGTGCACAGGCACAGGCATCGACGGAACGGTGCTCTGTTCGTACTGCGGCGGTTCCGGGACAAGTCAGATGCCACGAACCCTTGAGGTCACGCTGCCAAAGGGCACCGACTCAGGCGATCGTATTCGCGTGCGACCGGACGATCGGACGGAGTTGAACATAGAAGTTGATGTTCGGCGTCATCGTGTATTCACACGAAACGACGACGATCTCGTCACGGAAGTAGCGGTGTCTTATCTGGACGCATTGCTTGGCGGTGAGGTGGAGATCCCTACCATGACCGGAAAGGTGGCTCTCAAGGTCCCTGCAGGGACAACTCAAGGGCGGAATTTCCGGATGAAAGGCAAAGGTATGCCGAGGCATGGGCGGGGCGCCACAGGGCACGGTGATCTGGTCGCAAGGATAATGATTTCGGTGCCCGAGGAGTCGTCGGACGAAGAGAAGGCGTTACTAGAACAGTTACGGACTTTGCGGATGAACGAGTTAAAGATCGTTCAAGACGACGTAATTGACCCGGGACCCGAAACCGAATCTGGGACCAGTGAAAGTGGCGAAGCCGCAGGGGGTGATGCATGAACTTCACCGAATTTGAACCTGTCTTCACCATATCTATCGTGGCGGCGCACGTTCACCTGCATCCGCAAACAATTCGGACATATGAACGTGCCGGCTTGATAGAGCCGCATCGAACGGACAGCAACATTCGGCTTTATTCCGGGCAAGACATAGTCCGGTTGATCCAGATCAAGACATGGATCGATGATCTAGGTCTCAACCTTGCTGGTGTCGAGATCATGACAAAGCTTTCAGATCGAGTGACCGAACTGGAAGACAGGGTCAATCAACTGACTATGGAACTGGTGCGCCGTAGAGCCGCTGCGGACCAACGTTCGCTCCCAGACCCAGACCAAGACCCAGAGCGGGACTATCCCGGAACGGACGACCGAACCGCCATGGTGTGAGCCGCCGGATCCGGCTTCGCAGGCGAGAGAAAAAGAGGTTCCTCAGTAATGGTTTTCAAAGAATCTGACTTCACCGAACAGGCACGAGAGGCAATCGCCTCGTCGCAAAACTTGCTGCGTGAGTATCGTCACTCGCAGTGGGATGTTGAGCACGTACTCCTCGCGTTACTCCAATTGGCGCACGGTATCCCGGCCCGGATCTTGTCCCAGGCACACGTCGACCCTGATCTGCTGGCGGATCGCGTCGAGACAGCGCTGCGGCAGAGCCCCCGGCTGGGTGTGGTGGCGCAAACCATATACGCTACGCCGAGGCTTCAGCAGGTCCTAGACAACGCGCGAGCAGAGGCCGAGCGCCTGCGGGACAAGTTCATTAGCGCCGAGCACCTCCTGCTCGCCGTTGCTGACGAGACATCCGGAGATAGCGCGCGCATCTTTGAAGAGGTCAACCTGACCAAGGAGAAAATCTACCAGGCCCTTGTCGAGATTCGTGGGCGCAACCGGGTCACGTCAGAAACCGCTGAGCAGCGTTATCAGGCGCTGGAGCAATACGGGACCGACCTCACAGAACTGGCGCGTGATGGACGACTCGACCCCGTGGTCGGTAGAGAGCTCGAAATCCGCCGGGTCATGCAGACCCTGACGCGTCGCACAAAGAACAACCCAGTCCTAATCGGAGACGCCGGTGTTGGCAAGACCGCCATCGCCGAGGGCCTCGCCAATCTGATTGTTAGCGGGGATGTTCCTGAGTCACTAAAAAACCGACGCCTGATAGCTCTGGATATGGGTTCTCTGATAGCCGGTTCCAAGTTCCGAGGGGAGTTTGAGGAACGCCTCAAGGCTGTAATGGACGAAGTCCGGCAGTCCGAGGGGGAGGCAATACTGTTTATTGACGAGATTCACATGGTCGTAGGAGCAGGTGGCGCCGACGGTGCTATAGACGCCTCGAACCTCATGAAACCAGCGCTCGCGCGCGGAGAGCTTCAAACCATAGGCGCGACGACACCAGACGAGTACCGGAAGTACATAGAGTCCGACAAAGCATTAGAACGTCGATTCTCGCCCGTGCTCGTGGAAGAGCCGGTGACTGACGTGGCTATCGAGATGCTGAAGTCACTCCGGCCCCGGTACGAGGAGCATCACCACGTACGTATTACGGACGAGGCGTTGACATCCTCAGTTCAACTGGCGCGCCGGTATGTGTCTGATCGATTTCTGCCGGACAAAGCTGTCGACCTTATCGACGAGGCGTCTGCCAAGTTGCGAATCGAATCGGATCGGATGCCAGGCGATCTGCGTGATGAGGAAGACGTGGTTCGGAGCCTACGTGAGGAGGAAATTGCCGCATCTGAACGGCGGGACTACCAGACAGCGGATGCCAAAAAGGCCGAACGATCTGTACTTCAGGAGAGCCATGAAACACGGGTCAAGGAGTGGCAGAAGGATCACCCGCACGACATGGTGGTTACCGCGGAATTAATAGCGGCGCTAATCGCAGAACGGACCGGTATCCATGTCGAGAGACTCGTCGAGGGCGAGGCAGACCGGCTGTTACACATGGAGGATCGTATACACGAAAGAGTGATTGGTCAGGAGGCTGCGATCGCGGCGTTAGCGGACGCCATTCGTCGTGCTCGTTCGGGCCTGGCAGACCCCAAACGACCAATTGGTAGCTTCATATTCCTTGGCCCCACAGGTGTGGGGAAGACGGAACTGGCGCGGGCGCTCGCGGAGTTCATGTTTGATGATGAGGACAACATGGTCCGGATCGACATGTCCGAGTATCAGGAGAAGCACACCGTCTCCCGTCTAATCGGCGCGCCTCCCGGCTATGTCGGATACGGTGAGGGTGGACAGCTCACCGAAGCTGTCCGGCGCAGGCCCTTCAGGGTGGTACTGTTCGACGAAATCGAGAAGGCACACCCGGACGTGTTTAATTCATTGCTCCAGGTTCTGGAGGACGGTCGGCTTACGGACGGAAATGGCCGGACGGTCGATTTCCGAAACACTGTGATCATAATGACCAGTAACCTCGGGACTGGAGTTGTGGCGCGGGACGCAATCGGCTTCGCGACGCGACCGGAAACAGTTCCCGAACAGGAGCGACTGCGATCAGACATCGAAGAGGCTTTGAAGCGTGCGTTCCGGCCAGAATTCCTCAACCGGATCGACGATATTATCGTCTTCGACCCTTTGACAGAGGAACAACTGGGCGATGTCGTGCGGTTGATCGCGAGGGACGTCAACGATCGGCTCGGTGAGATGGGCGTGACGATGGAACTGGAAGATAGCGCGCTGGGATGGTTGGCGAGCGAAGGGGCAGACCCCGAGTATGGCGCACGGCCTCTGCGCAGAGCAATTCAGCGTTTCGTCGAGAACCCGATGTCCAAGAGAATCCTGGGTGGCGAGTTCAAAGAGGGCGATCACGTGAAGGTGGTTCTGGGCGAACAGGGTCTTGAGTTCAAGGCTGTCGACCGATCGAATTCTGACGATGAAATCGCTGACGGGTCTGAACCAAATCAAACGGAAGAGGGCTTGACGAAGGAGCCTGAGGCGGCGACGGCTGGCGATTAGCTACGTGCGGTAATAGTTCAGTCTTCAAGAGAGGCTGGCGTTCTTCGGGATGCTGGCCTCTCTTTGGTTGCGCGAAATATGTATTGGACGATGTTCTAATCTGGACCCGTTAATTTGCAAACATTTATTGAAGTCGATTGGTATCGACCTGAGCGTGGATAGTCATTTGTCACTACGCTGTTTCAGGTCATGCATCGGTATTCTTCAAAATGGACGGTAAAACCGTTTAAGGGCTTCAAGTTAATGAGTTGGATAATTAATGTCCCCTGAAGGCTTGCCCAACAGTCCCGAAGCTGACGCGGGTGTGGTTCTTCTGGCCGCTGGCGGTAGTGCGCGTATGGGTGGCGACAAGATGCTGTTGGAGCTGCGCGGCAGGCCGGTCCTTCAGTACTCACTTGAAACATTCCAACGCTCGAATCGGGTGAGTGCGATCGTAATCGTCGCCTCTGACGCAAACCGAAATGCAATCAACGATCTGGTTGCGAACGCCGATTACGATAAGGTTTCGGCCGTGGTGGCTGGTGGGGCCAGACGTCAGGATTCGACAGCCAATGGCGTTGATCAATTGATGAGTCAACACGGATCTGGCATAAAATTTATTCTCGTACACGATGGAGCCAGACCGTTCGTCGACGAAGCGATGATCGAGAGAGGCTTGATGGCTGCAGCACAGCATGGCGCGGCCGTACCGGCGCTGCCCGTTTCTGACACGATCAAGAGCGTTAAGGGCGATGGGACGGTGGAGCAGACGCTCGATCGCTCGCGTCTACGAGCCATACAGACACCACAGGTATTCCAGGTGGATGTGTTCGCTCCGGCTCTTCGTCCTACACAGGAAGTCACGGATGATGCTAGTTTTGTCGAACTGGTAGGCGGATCGGTTGGCCTGTTTGACGGGAACTCGGGCAACATCAAGCTGACCACGCCGGACGATATCGAGCGGGCGGAATTCATTCTCGCCAGGCGAAACCCCGGAGAGTCAGGCGCCATGAACAGGTGGGGCACCGGATTCGACGGCCATGCGCTTGTCTCAGGTGGACCACTGCGTCTTGGTGGTGTGAATATTGAGCATCATCGTCACCTCGAGGGCCATTCGGACGGAGACGTACTTCTGCACGCGATTGCGTCCGCCGTGCTTGGCGCCGTCGGTCTAGGCGACCTTGGATCTAACTTCCCCTCGGACGATCCTGCGTTCGCCGGTATCGATAGCCGGGAACTTCTGGAACGGGTGGTATCTATGGCGGACAACACAGGATGGGAGGTGTCGTATCTCGATGCTACAATCATCGCCCAGCAGCCAAAGCTGTCTCCATACGTAAACCGCATAAATAATTCGATCGCAGAGATGCTCTCGATACCAGTCGATTCCATCAACATTAAGGTCACATCGACAGACCATGTAGGGGCAATTGGAACAGGCGAGGGAATGGCCGCTCAGGCGGTCGCTACGCTCTCATCAAAATAGATTTTCTGAGCACTAGATAATGCTCGACCGATCCGGATGAGCGACCAATAATTTTATGAAGCTATACAGCACATTGACGCGCGACAAGCGTGACTTTCAACCCGCGGGCGATGCCGTAACGATGTACGTCTGCGGGATAACCGCCTCCAACTCGTCTCACGTCGGCCATGCGCTAAGCTCGGTCGTATTTGACGTTTTGCACCGCTATCTTGAGTTCCGGGGCTACGAGGTGCGCCGGGTCCAGAACTTCACAGATGTGGATGACAAGATCATCACGAAAGCCAACGCCGAGGGCCTGACATCTGACGAAGTTTCAGAAAAGTACATTCAAGAGTTCTTTACTGACATGGACGAACTGAACGTCCGCAGGGCGACCGTACATCCTCGGGCGACGCAAGAAATCGCGGGCATCCTGAAGATGATCGAAGGGTTGATCGATGCAGGGAATGCTTACCCGGCGACCGACAAAAGTGGCAGCGTCTATTTCAGGGTTAATAGCGACCCTGAGTACGGCAAGCTTAGTGGCCGGACTGTCGAAGAACTGTTGGAAGGGGTTCGCGTCGATGTAGAGCTTGGCAAAGAATCTCCAGCCGACTTTGCTCTCTGGAAGGCGTCAAAGAGCGGTGAACCGGCATGGGACAGCCCATGGGGACAGGGTCGTCCGGGATGGCATATCGAATGCAGCGCTATGGCGCTCGAATATCTCGGAGAAACGATCGATATCCATGGCGGTGGACTCGATTTGGTGTTCCCACACCACGAGAATGAATTAACCCAGAGCGAGTCGTATACCGGGCAGAAACCGTTCGCAAGGTTCTGGCTGCATAACGGGTTGCTTAGGCTTGATGGCGCAAAGATGAGTAAGTCACTTGGAAATCTCGTGACGGTGCGCGATGCGTTGGACAGTAACAGTGCTGATGCCATTCGCATGTACATCTTGACGTCCCACTATCGTAGTCCGCTTCTTTACGACGAAGACAATATTCAAACGCAGGAGCGCGCCGCACGCAGGCTCAGACAGGCAATAACGGCAGGATCCAGTTCGGATAGCGGTGAGTCTGTGGATCCGACGCCGTTCAGGAAACGGTATATCGAAGCGATGGAAGACGATCTGAACACCCCTCAGGCGTTGGCCGCCGTATTCGATCTCGCACACGAGATCAACAGGGGCCGCGACGCCGGCCATAATCTCGCAGACGCACAAGCTGAGATGCGATCTCTTTCGTCGGTGCTGGGCCTCACACTGGCTGAGCCGAGGGCTTCCGAGGACGGGTTATCGGACGAGGAGATAAAGGCCCGCCTAGCGAGTCGATCGGAGGCTCGCACGAACCGAGATTTTGCGGCCGCCGATGCGATACGCGATGAGTTAGTTGAGGCTGGTGTCTTGATAGAGGACGGTCCCGACGGAACAACGTGGACTCGCATTTAAGCGGTTTCGATCCAAGCTTTAAAATACAGCCATTCACGGACGGTCGGGATTGAGGGAATGCGTTTGGGTTCTATCCCGTACGGAGAAGGTTGCCCACGAATAATTCTCACGTCTCAAAAACGCGTTGACGAATTGTCTTTCTGCTTAAGACCACTCATTCTTTCGTCTAGGGTGCCAGATGTTGTGATCTTCCACTGTCCCGTTACCGACCTTTGATCTCCGGCTTTCTACGCTCGAGGAATGCGCGGCGGGATTCCTGGCCGTCTTCGCTGGCGAAGGCGGTACCGATCGTCTGAAGCTCGTATCGGACCTGTGCCTCGATGTCGATCTTTGTTGCCTCACGCACGACGCGTTTCGTCAGGCGGGCCGCGATTGGGGAGATCGTTGTGAGGGATTGGCAGTACTCTGCGAATCGGGCCTGGAACTGGTCGTCCGGAACGATCTCCCCGATCAGGCCGAGCGACAGCGCTTCATCTGAATCGACTCTCTTGTTCTCCAGCAAGAAACGCATCGCCTTCTCGTATCCGATGGCCTGTGGGAGAGTCCACGATAGGCCGCCGTCTGGAGAGCCACCAATTCGAGAATAACCGGGGAATAACCATGCGTTTTCGGCAGCGATACGTATGTCACACGCCATCGCCAGCGCTAACCCGGCGCCGGCCGCGACCCCGTTAAGTCCGGCGACCACGGGTTTGTCACATCGCTCGCGTATCGCAATGGGAATCTGGCCGACCCAACTCAGGTCATCGATCTGAGACTGAATTTCGGACATCGGCCCTTGGTCGGGCGCGTTCCCTGCCGGAGTGAGGTCCACGCCGGAGCAGAAACAATCGGCAATTCCGGTGATCGCTACCACCCACACATCATCATCCGATGTGGCCGCGTCGAACGCGCGAATGATGTCCCACGCCAAAGTTTGCGATAGGGCGTTTTTCTTATGAGGACGGTTGAGCTGAATAGTCCTGACGTGACCGTCGTCGGTAATCTTGATCTCAGGGGATTCTGTCGTCATCCGACTCTCTTAATGTTATTGATGTGGGAAGGTTCGGCGCATTGTAGATGGGATTGCAGACGCGCACTTGGGTCCTACTAGAACCTCTGCACACGGTTTTAACTTAAGCATCGCGGCACGGATCGTATGTGCGAACGGGATTACTTAACCAGGCGGCTCCAATTGAGATCGCCGCAACAGGGCTATTAACCGCGGTTCGAAAATGTAGTGGCGCAGGCGACACGTCCCAGGCCCGATCCCAATGGCAATTGAACCGCTAAGACTGTGTCGATGGATGCTCTGGTACTTGAGCGACAGGCGTTATGGTGTCGCCCAGCCGGCAGATCATTCGGCTCGGCCCAGCTTACTCGTCAAATGCTGATAAGGATTTATGAGCGGATTCGGCCGGCGCGCTTCCCGAAGACGCGCCCAAAATAAACAGACGCCCGGATCTAGTTGAACCGGGCTGTCAGTACCGCGATTACCGTAAACATTCCAGCAAGCACTATTGTGCCTCGGAACAGGAATCGTTCGATACCGCGTCTGGTCCGGAAGGAACTTTCTGCCTGTCCGAACAGCGTCGTGCCTGAACCACGAACCTGTAGGAGGATCACCACCACAAGGGTGACCGCGATGATGATTTCCAGGACGCTGAGAAGATTGCTATTCATCGGTACTCCGCTGTTCCTACGAGGCCGTGGCATCCCGCATAAGACATCGGGAAGCATGCACTACGCGCAGGGGTGTTAATCAACGTTAACGTGCGGCCTTCACTTCCTCAAGAGTTTTGGTTAACAGGTCCGCGGCCACGCCGGCGTCTGCCCGCCCCCGAGTCGCCTTCATGACTTGGCCGACAAGGAACCGGACGGCGGTCTCTTTGCCTCCGATAAAGTCCTCTACGGCGTTCGGATTGTTATCTATCGCTTCTTGCACGACCGGGAGAAGCTCGTCCGTTCGACTCACCTTTAAAAGTCCACGGTCTGCGACCACTGCATCCGGGGCTGCACCCGACGACCACATTTCCTCAAGAACTTCACGTGCCGCGGCGTTACTGATAGTTCGCGCTTGGAACAATGCGACGAGCGCAGCTAAATGTTCAGGTTTGATCTTCGTGTCGTTGATATCGGACGGACCTTCGGGTGCGTTCAGCAGCCGGGCTAATTCACCGTTAATCCAGTTAGCCGATTCTTTTGCGAATGCAGCGAGTTCATCACCTGTCATATCTTGGGAAATGACAACCGCCTCGAAATAGTCGGCCGTTGCTCGGGATGCCGTGAGCAGGGCCGCGTCGTACTCGTTGAGATCGTATTCGCCTTCGAATCGAGTCCTGCGGTCATCTGCGAACTCTGGCAGCGACGCGGTTATCTCCTCAACCCAGCCGCGATCGATCCTGAGCGGTGGGATGTCAGGCTCGGGGAAGTAACGATAGTCGTGCGCCTCTTCTTTACTGCGCTGGACAATGGTGACGCCTGCGATGTCGTCCCACCCGCGGGTTTCCATCTGAACTCGACCTCCGGATTCCCATACACCGGGCTGTCGCTGTATTTCGTACTCGATGGCCCGCACGACGGCGCGCACACGGTTCATGTTCTTGACTTCCACGCGCTCTCGAAGTTCGTCGGAACCGACCGGACGGACGCTCACGTTCGCGTCGACCCGGAAGCTGCCCTCTTCCATGTTCGCGGTGCCAACACCGAGGTATCGGATGATGTTCTGGAGTTTGAGGATGTACGCCTCGGCTTGCGCGGGTGTGTGGATATCTGGCTCCGAGACGACCTCCATCAGTGGGACTCCGGCGCGGTTGATGTCCATGAGCGTATGGGAGTGACCGGATTTTCCAGGTGCGTTATCGATGTGGGTGAGACGGGCTACGTCCTCTTCCATGTGAACGCGCGTAATACCGATGTGGGCGTCTGGCTCGCCTTCTGGCTGGACATCCATCCATCCATCGATGCATATCGGTTGGTCGAACTGGGAGATCTGGTATCCCTTCATAAGGTCCGGGTAGGGGTAATTCTTGCGGTCGAATTTCGTGATCTCCGCGATGCCACAGTTAAGGGCGAGGCCGATTTTAATGGCGGATTCCACGGCGGCGATGTTGACCACTGGAAGCACGCCCGGAAGGGCCATACACACCGGGCAAACACGTGTGTTCGGCTCGGCCGACTGGTAGTCCGCGCCGCAAGAACAGAACATCTTGCTCTTCGTTTGCAGCTGGACGTGGACCTCAAGTCCAATTACGGCCTCGTATTCCACTATCGGGTCAGCTCCTGACGCGTAAAAAATGTAGATTTGGTGGGAGGGATGCAGACGTGATCAAGTACGCCGAAATTGCGGGCTCGATTATACCTCAGCGTCGGTCTGATCCCCGAACGCATTCTGACTTTGGGGACGGAACATAGAATGTGTAATCGTGGTCTAGCCCAATTCGGGCGGTCCCGCATCACGGGAGATGAGTGGAACAAAGGCGCAGGTACAGGAATTTTCGATAAGGGATCTAAATCTCCGACTTTTCGCCGAGCATAAATTCTTGGGTTCCGATGGCCCCTGTCGAGATAACCATGCGGCCACCTATAATTATTTGACCTCTCATAGGTGGTGCGGGAGTAGGTACGCTCACTGTGACGATCTGGGTTGTTTACCAGCGTTTTCGTCTTCCACGCACACGTTCTTCTAGTTGATTTGCCTATCCTTCATCGCTTCCCCATGAAATCGTCGTAAAACATTGCGAATTACATGTGGGGTGCGGCGATGTCTTCCGGCGATTTTCGTTGACACCCATACGCTGGGTGATACCCTAATGTTGACCTTTTTGGTCAACATTGTAAATTCGATGATCTCTGTACGATTGAATTCAACGTAAGAGAATGGGCCTTCATTGACGGCCCGAGACCAGATACACAGGCATTAAAACAACCGGAGGCGCGCCGCTTGGTAACCCCCAATTCCATATCCCGAGAGAGCGATCTCTCCGGTGGCGAGTACAAATGGGGCTTCGTTACCGAAGTCGAACAGGATTTCGCTCCTAAAGGGCTGAGCGAGGATATCGTTCGCCTCATCTCGGCCAAGAAGGACGAACCGGAGTGGTTGCTCGAATGGCGGTTGAAGGCGTATCACCACTGGGTGAAGATGGTGGAGGAGCAGGGCGAACCCGAGTGGGCGAAGATCCGATATCCGCAAATCGATTACAACGACATCTACTACTACGCAGCGCCGAAATCGTCGGCAGAAGCGCCCAAAAGCCTAGCCGATGTCGATCCAGAGATGCTCGCTACTTTTGACAAGCTTGGTATCCCGTTACAGGAGCGAGAGAAGCTTGCAGGGGTTGCGATCGACGCCGTTTTCGACAGCGTTTCAGTTGCGACCACGTACACCGAACAACTTGAGAAGCTGGGGATCATCTTCTGCTCCTTTAGCGAGGCTGTTAAAAATCACCCGGACCTCATCAAGAAGTATCTTGGATCTGTCGTTCCATACAGCGATAATTTCTTCGCGACTCTGAACTCGGCCGTCTTCAGCGACGGTTCGTTTGCGTACATCCCGCCGGGTGTGCGATGCCCGATAGAGTTGATGACCTACTTCAGCATGAACGCAGAGGGCACCGGTCAGTTTGAGCGGACTCTCATCGTCGCTGACAAGGGCGCGTATGTGAGTTACCTCGAGGGGTGCACTGCGCCGTTCCGGAAGACCAGCCAGTTGCACGCCGCTGTTGTTGAACTGGTGACGCTGGATGACGCCGAGATCAAGTACTCCACCATCCAGAACTGGTTCCCTGGAAGTAAGGAAGGCGAGGGTGGTGTATATAACTTCGTGACGAAGCGGGGGATTTGCCGCGGCGTCAACTCAAAAATCTCATGGACGCAGGTCGAGACCGGCTCTGCGATCACTTGGAAGTACCCGAGCGTAATTCTCCAGGGCGATAACTCGACCGGTGAGTTCTATTCGGTGGCGCTGGCGAATAATCACCAGCAGGCCGACACGGGCACCAAGATGATACACATCGGCAAAAACACTAAGAGCACTATCGTGGCCAAGGGGATCTCTGCGGGGCAGGGCGAGAACACCTACCGCGGGCAGGTCAAGATCATGCCCTCGGCAGAGAACGCCGTGAACCACACGCAGTGCGACTCGCTTCTGGTGGGCGACCAGTGTGGAGCTCACACGGTGCCGTACATTGAGGTCCGAAATCCCAGCGCTCGTCTGGAGCACGAGGCTTCGACATCCAAGGTGTCGGATGACCAACTTTTCTACCTGCGGTCGAGAGGTATCTCGGAAGAAGAGGCGCACCACATGATCATTACTGGGTGGTCCCGGGAAGTGATTAAGGAGTTGCCGTTCGAATTCGCCATGGAGGCCGGGCAACTGCTAAAGGTCTCGTTAGAAGGGGCCGTCGGATAGTCCGAACTTTCCTGGACGAGCTTACTGACCAGACGCGCACGTCACTCTCGATTCACTTACAACTTAACTCGACCCCAAACGCGGCAACGCCGTCACCAGAGGTAACCAATACAGAGCACGATGCTTCAAGTAACTGACCTACACGCGTCCGTAGTGGACTCTGATGAAGAAATACTGAAAGGCTTGTCCCTTAGGATCGGGCCGGGCGAAGTCCACGCCATCATGGGTCCAAATGGAAGCGGCAAAAGCACATTCGCAAACGTACTACTGGGACGACCCGACTACGTGGTCAACTCGGGGGCCGTCACTTTCGAGGACGAAGATATCCTTGAACTTTTCCCGGATCAGCGGGCGCTACGTGGGATGTTTCTGGCGTTTCAATACCCGGCCGAAATTCCAGGAGTAAGACCCTGGCAGTTCCTCAAGGCAGCACTGGACGCTCGACGTGAGTATGCCGGGGAAAAGTCGCTCAGCGTTCGTGACTTCTCAAAGTTGTTCGACGATAAAGTCAAAGCGGTAGGGATCGACCCTGATCTGGTGAAGCGTTCTCTTAACGAGGGCTTCTCTGGTGGGGAGAAGAAGCGCAATGAGATGCTTCAACTTGAGATGCTTGAGCCGCG
The DNA here is from genome assembly GCA_014239685.1 of Dehalococcoidia bacterium. Lineage (GTDB taxonomy): Bacteria > Chloroflexota > Dehalococcoidia > Lucifugimonadales > Lucifugimonadaceae. Next base: position 20,802 of record JAAZYK010000010.1, read on the forward strand.
ACTGGCGATTCTGGACGAGACGGACTCCGGGTTGGATGTAGATGCACTCCGGATCGTTGCGGAGGGCGTTAACAGTCTGCGCAGTCCGGATCGCTCTTTCCTGATTGTCACCCATTACCAACGACTCTTGAATTACATCAAACCGGACGTCGTGCACATCCTGGTCGATGGTCGGATCGTCGAGACCGGCGGACCGGAACTTGCCATGACGGTCGAGAACTCCGGTTACGAGCAGTACATCAAGGCCGCGGTGGCTGACTAATCGACCTCCCCGGTCGGACTTTCCAATAATCACGCACGCAGAGACAGGTAACAAATAACGATGACGCTGGCTACCGCCAGAGGCGAAAAATACGCCGCTGATTTCGAGGCGCTAACCGAGTCATGTCCAGTAACTGACTGGATGTTGGAACTCCGGCAGAGCGGCTGGGACCATTTCGATTCGATCGGATTTCCGACGGCGAGACGCGGAAACGAACTGTGGAAATACACCAACCTGACCGCGCTTGACCAGGGCAAATTCGGGTTCCAACTCGATGGACCGGGTGATGTAGCACCGGATCTGTTGCGACAGCGCGCTCCCTGGAGCGACGATTGGAGCACCCTGGTGTTCATTGACGGCCGGTATTCCGCGTCGTTGTCCCAGGTGTCTTCTGGTGACGGGGTTAAAGTCCAGAACCTTTCTGACGCGGCTGACAGCGAGTTGCTACGGACCCACCTGGGCACACATGCGGCCGTGGACGAGAACGCGTTCTCGGCGCTGAATACGGCGTTCCTGATGGACGGCGGGTTTGTACAGATCCCAGAGAACCGTGACGACACGTCCCCGATCCATTTGCTATTCGTAACGACACCTGGCGGCTCCCGGGCGATATACCCTAGAACGCTTGTCGTCTCCGGGATCAACTCTCGATCAACAGTGATCGAGAGTTACATCAGCCTCGGGGGTGAGGGTGGATTCACAGCGCCCGTTGCAGAGTACGTTCTGAACTCAGGTGCCGGCATCGATCATTACCGCGTGCTTGTTGAGAACGAAGAGTCGTTCCACATTGGCACAACCCGCGTTTACCAGTTGGACAACTCCACCTTCACATCTACTTCGTTCGCACTCGGACCGAAGATTGGGAGAAACGATGTCCATGTTTTGCTGGACGCTCCTGGCGCCGAGTGCACCCTGAACGGTCTGTACCTGACGACCGGTGACCAGCACATGGACAATCACATCTCCACCACCCACGCCAAACCGCACGGCACGAGCCACCAGTTTTACAAGGGCGTGTTGTCCGGCAATTCACGTGCAGTGTTCAGCGGACGAGTGCTTGTTGAGAAGGACGCCCAAAAAACACAAGCGTTCCAGAAGGACCTCAACTTGGTTCTCTCTCACGGTGCTGAAATCGACACCAAGCCGAGCCTTGAAATCTACGCAGACGACGTTCAGTGTGCCCACGGCGCCACCGCCGGGCACACGGACCCGGAAGCGCTCTTCTACATGCAGGCGCGTGGCATAGATGAGGTGACCGCGCAGGCGATGCTGATGCGTGGGTTCGCGTCTGAGATTGTTGACATGATCAGCGTCGATGGCCTTCAAGACTATGTCCACGGGGTTGTCGAAGAGGCGATCCCACGTTTACAGGCGGCGGCCGACTGATGTCGCCCGCCACTCACCTGGATGTCGAAAACATCCGTGCGGACTTCCCGATTCTGACCCGGCAGGTGAACGGGCGTCCGCTCACTTACCTAGATAACGCGGCGACTTCCCAGAAGCCGAATCAAGTGATTCAGTCGCTGGTCGACTACTACGAGCGCTACAACTCAAACGTCCATCGCGGCGTCCACACGCTCAGTATCGAGGCAACCGAGGCCTACGAAGATGCCCGCGGGAAGGTGAAGCGCTTCATCAACGCACCATCCACGGAGTCGATCATCTGGACGCGTAATACCAGCGAGTCGCTCAACCTTGTCGCCTACACGTGGGCCGAGGCCAACGTCTCGGCGGGCGACGAGATAGTCACGACGGCGATGGAGCACCACTCCGACATCGTCCCATGGCAGCAACTGGCCATGCGGAAGAGCGCAACTCTCAAGATCATCCCAGAGACCGAGAACGGTCGACTGGATATGGAGCAGGCAGCGGATCTGATTACCGAGCGCACTAAGATCGTCGCTACCACACATATGTCTAACGTTCTCGGCACCGTGGTCGACGTCAAGGCACTTGCCGACGCAGCTCATGCAGTGGGTGCAGTTATTCTCGTAGACGGTGCTCAGTCGGTGCCGCATATGCCGGTGGATGTGCAGGCGCTGAATTGCGACTTCATGGCCTTTTCGGCGCACAAGATGCTCGGTCCCACGGGGATTGGTGTTTTGTATGGTCGGCCCGAGATTCTTGAAGCAATGCCGCCGTGGATGTTTGGTGGCGATATGATCCTCGAGGTTTCTTATGAGGACGCCAGCTGGAATGATCTGCCGTACAGATTTGAGGCTGGAACTCCCAACATTGCGGACGCCATCGCGACCGGTGTCGCTGTGGACTACCTAGAAGCCCTAGGCATGGAAAACGTGTGGGAGCACGAGCAAAAAATCACTGAGTACGCCCTCAGGCGGTTCGCCGAACTGGAGACCATTAACCTGCTCGGTCCGCACGAGATCGAAGACAAGGGAGCTGTGCTCTCTTTTTCCCATGACTCGGTGCATTCGCACGACTTGGGTACGGCGTTGGACCAGCTTGGTATTGCCATCCGGACCGGCCACCACTGCGCCATGCCGCTGATCCGCAGCCACGACATTGTGTCCGCAGCACGGGCTAGTTTTTACATCTACAACACTGAGGCGGAAGTGGACGTTCTGATAGATGGGCTTAAAGAGACCGAACGTTACTTTTCAAAGGCAGGCATTGCCTGATGCAGCAGGGCCTCGGAGATCTCGACGAGCTTTACCAGGAAGTGCTCCTGGATCACTATCGGAATCCGCGTAACACGGAACGGCTGGATGATCCGACGTCCGAAGTTGATGCGATCAACCCGTTCTGCGGGGATGAAATTCACATGCAGATTGGCCTGTACGGGGACACGGTTGCCTCGATCAGCGTAACGGGACAGGGCTGCTCCATCAGCCAAGCCGCAGGGTCTCTCTTGACGGAGATCGTCGACGGTAGGACGACGACTGAGGCGCGCGAGCTACGCGAATTGTTCCGGGAGATGATGACGGGCGAAGAGGTGTCGGACGAGGTGGCGGACCGTCTGGAAGACAGCCTCGCGCTCCAGGGGGTCAGACGGTTCCCGGTGCGCATCAAGTGCGCGCTGCTGTCCTGGTCGGCACTGATCGATGCGCTGGACAAGGTAGCCCCGACAAAGCCCTGATAATGTCTTTATCCGGGGCTATGGTTGTGGGATTAGACGCCGCATTTTGTTGCTAAGTGAACAACAGCACTTTGCAATGAACCCAAACATCCTGAGGTTCCCGAAGGGTTCGAAGGCACCGCGCGCGCCAGAGAGATAGAGCCGCTCTGCTCGTTGTGAGAGTGGGTTCACAACCCCCTCAGCCCAATTCCCCTCCCGCTCGGAGAAGGGACATCCCGGCGTTCGTTTAGAGCCCCTCTGTTACCTGAATCCTCTGCCAGTCGTAGTCGACCTTGCCGTCGTAGAAGCGGTCTGGGTGCTCGATTGCCCAGAGCTGCTTGCGCATGTTCCAGTGGTCGGGCTCGAGTTCCATGCCTTGGCGCCAGATCACGGCAGCGCCTTCGAAATCGCCGGAGCCGTAAAGCTCAAGCCCGCGTT
>JAAZYK010000110.1 GCA_014239685.1 Dehalococcoidia bacterium
TCTCAGATGACATGCCGACAGTAGCGCTGGCCCCGCAGGGAGCGCTGTACGACAAGATGGTCGGCAACATCAATGAGGTGAAGGCGCGAGGTGGCGAAGTAATTGCCCTGGCGACATTTGGCGACACGACGATGCCCGGGCTTACGGATGAGGTGCTGTGGTTGCCGGAATCACCGGAGTGGATCGTCCCCATGATTGCGCTGATCCCGATGCAGCAACTCGCCTATCACACAAGTGTGGCGCTGGGACACAACCCGGACAAACCCCGCAACCTGGCAAAGTCCGTCACAGTCGAATAGTTGTCCAACAAAATAGCCGTACGGGCGTCGATAAACTTACCGGGTATTGTCATACACCGATAATTTGAGCACCAGGGCACTACCTTCATCCGGTGTTGCGAAAACCTATGCGCTCAAGGCCTCTGTAACGAAATCGTGGATCTTGATGTCATCCTTGTCGCCGTCCGTTTCGACTCCGGAGGACACGTCAACGCCCCACGCGCCGAGTCTCTGGATGGCATCAACGACGTTGTCGGGATTCAGGCCACCGGCCAGCAACACGCCTTCCAGTGACGCCACGGAGGCGGCTTTGGACCACTCAAATGGTTTACCGGTACCGCCCGGACTATTTGGGTCGTAAGCGTCCAGCAGAACCATGCGCCCGGCTTCCAGATGTGCCCTTACCTCCGCCCCAAGTTCCTCGGGGGATGTTTCAGGACGCACGCGTATCTGTCTTAAGATCGGCAAATCCATCTGGGCGTAGTACGCGTCATTCTCATCGCCATTCAACTGCACCATGTCGAGTCCAGCCATTCGTGCGACCCGATTGACGAACTCGACCGATTGATCGCGGAACAAACCAACGACGCGTGGCCCTGGCATCGAATCTTCAGACAGGGAATTTCGAAAGCGGGCGATTATTGTTGCGCCGGTTGTTGGGTCAAGCTGCCTGCGAACGCCTTCGACGAAAACGAACCCGACCAGGTCCGCGCCTGACAAGGCGGCTGCCTGGGCGTTCTGGGCATCCCGCAGCCCGCAAATCTTAACGTGTGGTGATGGCATAAAGGGGGTTACCTGGCCAACTTGGCCACTAGCTCTGACACGCTGCCACCGGCCCGCATTAGCGACTCACCGATCAACACGGCGTGTGCTCCGGATGCCTCCATTCGGCGGACGTCCTCCACACCTTTCATGCCCGACTCGGCAACAAGTACTTTATCTTTGGGAACCTGCGGGGCAAGCGACTCAAATAGAGCGATATCGGTTTTTAAAGTTTTCAGATCACGGTTGTTGATCCCGATGATTTGTGGATTTTCCACAAGTGCAGTATCGAGCTCTTCCTCGCTGAAAACCTCAACGAGCACTCCCAACCCGAGGCCCAGTGCGAGGGCAAGTAGCTCCGAGTACTGGGCGGGCTCCAGGATGGCGATGATGAGAAGGACGGCGTCTGCACCGTTTGCTGCGGCCTCATAGATTTGGTATTCAGAGAAGACAAAGTCCTTCTGCATCACCGGTACCCTATCCGGGCTGGCCACCGCCTTCACCATACGTAAGTCGTCTAGCGTCCCAGAAAAGTGGCTGGCTTCGGTCAGGACCGAGATCGCTGAAGCACCGCCGTAAACGAACGTCTTTGCCATTTTTGAGGGGTCAAGTTCTGGGGCAAGTGACCCTGCGGATGCTGAAGACCGCTTCATCTCCGTGATTACCGAAACACCGGGTCCCGAGAGAGCTGTATAAAAGTCCGAGTGTGATCCGGCAGATTCCGCGGCATTTCGTACGGTGGGCAGCGAAATTTCACGCTGAACCTCAAGAAGCGCCTCTCGTTTATTGGCCACAATTTCGTCTAGCACCGTGCCAGTGTTCTTGCCGTGCGAGATCATTTTGCGGCCAAATTCTGAGACAGCGTAGCCAGCGACTCCAGCTTTTTGAGAGCCCTTCCGCTGTCTATGGACTCGGCCGCGAGACCAGCTGCCTGTTCAAGCGTTTGCGCCTGTCCACCGGCCATTAATGCAGCAGCTGCGTTCATCACCACGACGGTGCGTGCTGCCGCCTCAATGCCGGAAGAACTCTTGCCTTCCAGCACGCCGCAGATCAGCCCGATGCTTTCCTCCACCGTGTTTGCGGTCAGGTAGCTGCGTTTGTGCTCGGTAAGTCCGAAGTCATTTGCACTCACCGATCGCTCGTAGACCGGTCCGCTCCCTACCACGTACACGTGAGATAAGCCCTCGGGGCTGATTTCATCCATGCCGTCTTCTGAATAAACGACTAAAGCACCGGCTGTTCCGAGTATGTGCAATGCCTGTGCCACTTTTCCGGCGGCTGCAGGGTCGCCCATGCCGATCACCTGGTGATCCGCGCCCGCTGGGTTGGTCAGCGGACCAAGCAAGTTGAAAACGGTCCTGATGCCGATCTGTGGCCGCAGTGGTCCGGCGAACTTCATGGCCGGGTGGAACGCCTGGGCGAACATGAAGCCGATACCGACCTGTTCAAGGCAGGTTCGAACGAGGTCCGGTCCGAGATCAATCTTGACCCCTAGAGCTTCAAGCGCATCTGCGCTGCCGGACGACGAAGACATCGCTCGATTTCCGTGTTTGGCAACGATCGCCCCTGCGCCGGCGGCCACAAACGCGGCGGCCGTAGAGATGTTGAAGGTCTTCTGGCCATCGCCGCCTGTGCCACAGGTGTCCACGGTTGGCCCGTCAAATGTGACATGTAAGGACACATCACGCATGCAGCGCGCCATCCCCGCAATTTCTTCCGCCGTCTCACCCTTCATGCGCAGGCCGGTTACGAATGCCCCGAACTGCGCCTCGCTGGCCTTGCCGCCCATGATCTGCTGCATCACGTCCGCGGCTACATCGACCGTAAGATTCCGGCCCTCAACAACCTCAGTTATTGCTTCTTTGATGTCCATGAGTTCGCCTCAAGCACCCGCCGGCGCAGACTCAACGGGCGCGGACTTGTTTAGGAAGTTCTGGAGGAGGGCCTTGCCTACCTCCGTCAGGATAGATTCAGGGTGAAACTGTACCCCCTCTACGGGCAACTCACGATGGCGGATGCCCTGGATAATTCCACCCGGGCTGTGTGCTGTCACCTCAAGCGCGTCTGGAATCGAGTCCGGTTTAATGGCAAGAGAGTGATATCGGACGGCCTCGAATGGATCAGGCAGCCCGGCAAAGACGCCTTTTCCGTCGTTTGAAATCATAGATGTCTTGCCGTGCATGATTTCACCCGCGTGCTCAACACTTGCGCCGTACGCCTCGCCGATGCACTGATGACCAAGGCACACGCCCAGAACCGGGACAACCTGCCCGAAGTGCCTGATGGCCTCGATGGACACACCCGCGTTCATCGGCGTTGACGGTCCTGGAGACACTACGACGCGTTCAGGCGCCATCGCTATCAACTCATCGATTCCAGCCGCATCGTTGCGGACGACTTCGACCTCCGCTCCCAGTTCACACAGGTATTGGTACAGGTTGTATGTAAAGCTGTCGTAATTATCGATTAATAGCAGCATTTTGTTATCTCTGGCGTTCTCCGAAAAGTTCAGGCTTGGGCACCTGGATATCTCGGATCGCCGGGGATGCGTTCCGGGTTGGGATTGATAAGCGCGCTTTCGGCCTTTGGTGGCTCCGGCGCGTCCGGCGCATTGATCGATACCCTTACAGATGGGTCGCGTCCCGTCGTCCTGATGGAGTACTTCGTGCCAGCAGGCACGAACACGATGTCACCGGGACGGGCGTTCATCACTCCCTCATCCCCGATACGCCAGGAAATCTGACCGAACAACACGATCCAGAACTCGTCATTGTCAGGGTTAATAAGATCGAAAACCGACTCGCCCGGCTGGTTGTAAATAACCCGAACCCGATTCCGGTCATTCACGATCACGTCTTCACTCCAAGGCGTCTCCTCATGGGCCGCCAACAAATCGGACAGGCTTGTTCGGTGCTGATTTAGGAGTGAACTGTTGTCATTTATCATTTTGAGTATCCGATTGTGTCACGACTAAGGCGTGTTGGTCTTGGGAAGGTGGTTGGTGAGCGGGAGATAAACACCCCTGTTGGGATTCAGTCCTCGCCTATGTTTTCTTCTGCATGATCGATGGCCCGCATCATCGCCGCCATCTTGTTGATCGTCTCTTGGTATTCGCCTTCCGGCGTCGAGTCGGCCACGATGCCGCCACCAGCTTGGACGTGTGCAACTCCGTCCTTGAAGACCATTGTCCTTAACGAGATCGCCGTATCCATGTTGCCGTTATAGCTGAAGTACCCGGCCGCGCCTGCGTATCCGCCGCGCCGGTCGGGCTCCAACTCTGCAATTAACTCCATCGCACGGACCTTTGGCGCTCCTGACACGGTGCCGGCCGGGAAGCCGGCGCGGAATGCGTCGTAAGCGTCTAGATCATCCCGCAGCGTGCCGGTTACGTGTGATACGAGGTGCATTACGTGCGAATATCGCTCCACATCCATCATTTGCCTGACCTTCACTGTTCCAGGCTTGCACACCCGGCCGACATCGTTTCGGCCAAGATCGAGGAGCATCACGTGTTCCGCTCGTTCTTTTTCGTCTGATCGAAGCTCTTCTTCCAACGCAAGATCCTCCGCCGGGGTCGCACCCCGTCGTCGTGTTCCGGCGATCGGATGCAGCGCCATCTCGTCATCGATAACCTGGACCAGCATCTCCGGAGATGCTCCGACTAGTTGAAAACCGTCCAGGTTGATATAGAACATGTACGGAGACGGGTTAACTGTCCTTAATGAGCGGTACAGGTCGAATGGTCGGACATCCGTACGGCGCGACATTCGATGGGACAGAACCACCTGAATCACTTCGCCGTCGAAGATGTTCTTTTTGCCGACCTCGATCATGTGGTCGTAGTTCTCGCGGCTGATGTTGGATTCGGCTTCGTAGCCGAGATCGCCGCCGTTGCCCGAAATAGGTTCTCCCGGGTTGCTAGCGTCACCGTAATCAGCGCCGCCTTGCGAGGAACGCATCTCGGTCTGAGGAGCTGAGATTCGCCGATACGCGTGACGGGGAAGCGGTCCCTGCAATCGGTTGACCAGTGTCTCCACTTTATTGGTTGCATCCCGGTATGCCGATTCTACGTCTCCGTCTACGAAGGCGTGTGCGACCACCGAGATCTTGTGCTGTACATGGTCAAAAATGAGCAGCCCATCGGCCAGCATGAAGACTGACTCCGGTACGTCGACGCCACAGCCCGGTGCCTGCGGCACCCGTGGTTCGAAGTACTTAATAGCGTCGTACGAGACGTAGCCGACAGCCCCTCCAGAAAAACGTGGCAACCCCGACTCTTCTGCGTAATGGATCTTTGCGAGACGGGCCTTCAACAGGTCAAGCGGATCCACCTCGCCGCCGGGCTGACCCGGGCCGGTACTTAGAACTTCGAGTGGCTCGGCTCCGATGAAGCTGTAGCGGGCCAGATTCTCGCCGCCCTCTACAGACTCAAGTAGGAAGGAGTATGGACCGCGGGCGACCTTCAAGTAGGCCGAGACTGGAGTCTCCAGGTCAGCGCTAATCTCCCTGTATACGGGGATCGTGTTACTAGTCGCTGCGAGCGATTTGAACTGTTCAAGAGTTGGGGTGTACATGGGATTCTCCGAGGTTATCCGGAAACGCGAAACGCTCTCGGACGGTGGTGGATAACGAAGCGATCAGCCTCGCCAGACCCATATATCTGCTCTGAACAGCGCTGATGCTCGGGCACGTGCCATTCTCGGCTGCTCTTTCAAAAAACTAGGCGACGCCAAAATACAAATAGTCATTTCCAGCTGTCCGTGTAACTGCTGATCTTCATGGCGTCTCGAACGAACTTCATCGTCTCCGCCGCCGTCACCCGTGCCCGTCTCGTACCCTCCATAAGCGCCTCTTCGACCTCATTCATGTGGGCCTCGTAGTAGGCACGTTTTTCACGGATTGGATCCAAGAAGTTGTTCATGGCAATGACAAGCGATTTTTTGACATCGACGTCGCCTACATTCCCAGATCGGTAGCGATCTTTGAAATCGTCGATCTCGGCCGTGTCCGGGTTAAAGGCGTCGTGGTATTCGAAAACTGGATTGCCCTCGACGTGGCCTGGGTCTGTCGCGCGCAGTCGTGTCGGATCGGTGAACATGCTCATGACCTTCTTACGCACCGTCTCTGGATCGTCCCCGAGAAGGATGGTGTTGCCACGACTCTTGCTCATTTTGGGCGAACCGTCAGTGCCGGAAAGTCTTGGAATGCGCCCGATCAGAGTGCCTGGCTCCGGGAAAACAGGTGCGAAGAGACGATTGAACTTGCGGGCAACCTCGCGTGTCATTTCGACGTGAGGGAGCTGGTCGTCGCCAACTGGAACCAGATGCGCTTGAGGCAGCAGGATGTCAGCCACCTGGCTCATCGGGTAGTTGAAGAAGCCGACGTTCAACTGATCCGCCCGTAACTGCTCCGTTTCCGCCTTGAGAGTTGGGTTTCGCTGCAGCATCCCGAGCGGCGTGATGAAGCTGAGCAACATCGTTAACTCTGCGTGCTCCGGCACGTAACTCTGGATGACAAATGTGCTCTCTTCCGGGTCAAGCCCAACGGAGAGCCAGTCGAT
>JAAZYK010000111.1 GCA_014239685.1 Dehalococcoidia bacterium
TGCTGACGCAGAGGGCGTCCTTGAGGGCGAGATCGACGGTCTACTTGAAGCGTTCCTCTTGCATTCGATGGGCGCCGCTTCAGAAACCTAGGCCACTCACCCATAATTGATCATTGGATTTATTTTCGACGATGCACCCAAACCGGGAAGTCGTGTACAACGTAATAGAACATAGTTACTAACTCCGGAGCTTTTATTCGGGTCGACAACAGTGTTGGGCCACGGAATAAGCCCCGAACCATTCAACCGGCAACGCGATACAGAATCGTTCAGCCATATCGAACAAGAAGTACGAGGTGTCGAGGCCCATGCTTCGAAAGTTGATCGCATCGGGTGTATTTACCCTGTTCCTGATGGGCGCTCTGGCATGTGGGGGGGGCGACTCTGAAGAGCAGTCTCTGGCCGAATCTGACATAGCTTCCGAGGCCACTTCTCAGTCTGCCGGAATCCAAATCGCACCAGCGCTTGGCGGCGACGCGGCGGCAGTCCCGGACGTGAGCGCCTCTTCCGGCGATAAGTTCGGAGGTAAATTACGGGTGCTTGGTGGAGACCCGCCGACACTTGACCCGGCGCTTGTGAGCGACACCTCATCGGCCCGGATTGTCCTCGAACTATTCTCCGGCCTAGTTCGCCTGGACAATGACCTGCAGATCGTCCCAGACCTGGCAGAAACATGGGTCGTCACAGAGGGAGGGACGGTATACACCTTCACGATCAAGGATGGTGCTCAGTACAGCGACGGCACGCCCGTAACGGCGTCCGATTTCAAATACGCGATGGAACGCGCCGCCAACCCTGACACCGAATCAACGACGGCCGAGCTTTATCTAGCGGACATCGTCGGCGTGATGGAGATCATCGATGGTAACGCGCTAGCGGCATCCGGAATCGAGGTGTTGGACGATAAAACTCTCAAAATAACCATCGATGCTCCCAAGGCCTACTTCCTTGCCAAACTCACCTACCCGACGGCGTTCGCTCTAATGAAGAGCAACGTCGAAAGTGGCGGACAAACCTGGACGGACAACCCGATCGGAAGCGGTCCCTTCGTACTTGAGGAGTACCGCATCGGCGAACGCATGATCCTCGCCCGAAACGAAAACTACTACGACCGAAACGCTTACCTCGATACGGTCGAGATCAATCTGGCCGGCGGCGTCGCGATGGCTATGTACGAAGCAGACGAGATCGACCTCACCGGCGTGGGGCTGGCCGACTTAGACCGGGTGCAGGACCCCAGCAACGCAATCAACCGTGACCTCGTGAGTGTCCCGCCGGGGTTTTCCACCAGTTACCTCGGGTTCAACATCGAGGAAACCCCGTTCAATGACGTGAAGTTCCGACAAGCGCTGGCGCACTCGATCGACAAGGAGTTGATCGCAGAGCAGGTGTTTGCTGGTCTCGTGCTGCCGGCCGAGGGCGTGCTGCCGCCGTTGTTCCCAGTATTCAACGAAGATCTAGTTTCGCTTGATTTTGACCCCGATAAGGCACGGGCGCTGCTGGCGGAGTCCTCGTACTCGACGCTCACAGATCGGGACAAACGCATCGTTATCACCACACAGGGCACTGGGGGTTCGCCGAGCCTGTCTATCGAGGTGATGGCTGACATGTGGAGTCAAAACCTTGGCGTAAACGTCGAGATCCAACAGGTTGAGTTCGCGACCTACCTGCAGGATCTTTACCGAAACCGGCTTCAAGCGTTCTTCGGCGGATGGGAAGCTGACTATCCGGACCCACAAGACTGGATAGACATCCTGTTCCACAGCGAAAGTCCTCGAAATGACGGCAACTACTCGAACCCAGAGGTTGACCGTCTAGTAGAGCAGGCGCGAACAGAGCAGGACGTGTTGCTCAGGACGCAGATGTACCAAGACGCCGAACAGATGATCGTCGACGACGTCGCATGGCTGCCGGTCTGGTGGGACACGCAGGGGTTGGCGCTTATCAAACAGCGCGTTCAGGACTACAACTTCCTGCCGATGACTATCGAGATTTTTAAGGACGTCTGGATCCAAGAATAATAAGCATGAGGACCGGTGCGACGCCGGCCCTCTTTGTCGGCCAACCTTCTCGGAACATATTCGAATTCACAGCGACCGGGTTGACCCGTCGACCCCAATGGAGGGAAAGTCCCGCACATGCTCTCCTATATCGTGCGGAGACTCATGTGGACGCCGATACTGCTGTTATTCGTTTCAGCGATCGTGTTCACACTTGGTCATTACGGCCCGGGCGACCCTGTTCAGATCCAACTCGGCCAGCACTTCACAGAAGAACGGGCGGAACGAATCCGTGAATCACGAGGACTCAACGATCCCGTAGCGCAGCAGTACCTGAGCTACGTCTGGAACGCGCTTCAGGGCGACTTTGGCGAGAGCACCCAGTTTCAGGGTAGGGGCGTGACAGAGTTATTGGGGCCCAAACTCAAGGTCTCGGCGCAGCTCTTCCTTGCGGCAGCCTTGATCACTATCGGAATTGGCGTACCGCTCGGCTTTTACACGGCGCTCAAACAGGGATCGTGGCAGGATCCGACAATCGTGTCCGGCTCGTTAGTCTTGGACGCCATGCCCGTTTTCCTGACCGCTCCTTATCTGATCATTATTTTTGCACTCAAATTAGATTGGGTTTCGGTTTCCGGATGGGACGGTTTCTTCAGCCCACAAATCATCCTACCGGCGCTCGTAATCGGGTTGCCGGGCGTCGCCATATTCACCCGAATCATGCGCTCCAGCACTCTGGATGTACTTGGTCAGGACTACGTACGAACGGCGCGTTCAAAGGGTGTTCCTGAGCGCGTCGTGAACTATCGGCACGTCGCGCGAATCGCCCTGATACCTATCCTTACCCTAATCGGTTTCTCGCTTGCCGGTCTGCTCGGTGGAGCGTTCATCGTGGAGTTGATTTTCGGTATCCCCGGCGTTGGCCGGTTCACGCTTGATGCCCTGTTCGCCCGTGACTTCCCTGTCATCATGGCGATTTCGCTCATCGGCGCCGCTTCCCTCGTAATGGCCAACCTGATAGTCGACATCCTGTACTCGATCGTCGACCCACGGATCAGGTACCAGTAAGTCATCATGAGCAATCAGGACGTAACTACACAATTTCTTCGCACCGGTCGTGACATGACGGAAGGTGTCGATTTCGCACAACCCCCGGGATTTATCGGAGAGTTGATCGGTACGAGTGGTCGAATAAACCGATTCGGCTTCTTCGCCAGGATTCTTGGGGCCATGGTTGTGTTCGTGCTGGGCCTGTTGTTGTTTGACGCGTCTTCTAGCCGTTCACCGTTGTCGAGTCTGCCGTTTGTTTATCTCGGATTCGTAGTTTCATTGTTGTCCGTCTCGATCGCTGTCTCGGCGGCCATAAGACGCACCCATGACATCGGCTGGAATGGCGCACTCGGACTGTTGCTGCTCGTCCCTCCGATTGGATTCTTCTTCGGGCTATTCCTTTTGTCCCGTCGCGCCACGAGCACGGCAAATTCATATGGGAGAAGCCCGGTAGGCCTGAACGTCGGCGCCGCAATGTCCAGCATAGGGATAAGCCCGATAACCCAGGCGTGGCAAAGGCTGCGTCGAAAAAAGATCGCGATGGCGACGCTCACAATAATTCTCTTGATCTATGCCGTAGGTATCCTCGCCAAACCTCTTTCGACTCACTCCTACTCCGAGACAGATCTACGCCACACACAGGAGGGTCCAAGCACCGGCCACGTTCTGGGAACAGATCGCATCGGCCGCGACATCTATACGAGGGTGATATGGGGAGTCCAGACAACGGTCCTTCTCACGATCATCACCGTAGGAACGGGCGGCATCATTCTGGGCGTTACTTTGGGGATGGTCGCCGGATATTTCGGCGGGAAAACAGACGCTGTGATCATGCGTGTCGGGGAAGTGGTCGCCGCCTTCCCGGGCATATTGCTTGTGATATTGATAGCCGCCACTTTGAGACCGCGTATTGTCGAGTGGACACGAGCATTTGAAGACTGGAGCAACTATCCGGATTGGAGCCCGTTCGGGGGACTTGTGGAGTCAGGGTTCGTCGATTACCTGGTGGTCACGATCGCCCTGTTGCCGTTCGCCTGGTACGGGATGATGCGGCTCGTCAGAGGGCAGGTGCTTTCCATCCGCAACGCTGACTACATCGAAGCCGCTCGCGCTGTCGGAGTCTCCACTCCGCGTTTGTTGTTCTCTCATATCCTGCCCAACATCACAGGAACAATCATTGTGACCGCTTCAGCCGGCATGGGCGCGATCGCGGGAAGTGAGCTGATCCTGAGTTTCCTTGGAATCGGCGTTCAGCCTCCACGGCCAAGTCTGGGATTCATGATTTCGGACGTGTCCGGACGTGGGACAGCAGTCGTGTCGGTCATCCAGCAGCACCCAGAGCAGCTGCTCGCGCCTATCGCCGTGATCTGGTTGCTGATATTTACCTGGAGCCTACTTGGCGACGCCTTGAACGACGTGTTCAACCCGCGCACGAGGTAGCCAGACGCAGGCCCTGCAAGTGCTAAATTTAGAGGTGGGGCTAGGCGTAACGCCCGTCACTTCGTTCGCACGCGCGAGACCTTCCAAATTCCCGCCTCCTAGAGAATGACGAGTTAGTCGCGTGTCCGAATTTAGCGACCCACTCACACTTAAGAACCTCTTCGTACGATACAGTGCCCCCAGACTCACCAACCTCACACGCACTGGAGACAATAGATGCCCGTGTCAGACGTAAAAGCGTTGACTTTCGACGTGTTCGGCACCGTGGTCGACTGGCGTGGCAGTGTGTCGCGTGAAATCGCCTCACTCTCAAACGAACGTGGTCTAAATATAGACCCCGATCTTTTCGCCGATGAGTGGCGCGCCGGATATGGACCAGGCATGAACAAAGTCCGGACCGGTGAATGGGAGTGGATCGGCATCGACGCCATTCATCGGCGACGACTGGACGACCTGCTCGTTCAGTTCGGCATCGAAGGTTTAACCGAAGACGAGAAGGTTCATCTCAACAAGATATGGCACCGGCTCGACCCGTGGCCCGAGGCCGTTTCAGGCCTGACCCGTCTCAAGAGCAAGTTCATCATCTCAAGCCTGTCGAACGGCAGCGTTGCGTTGCTCACGAATATGGCAAAGCGAGCGGGGTTGCCGTGGGATTGTGTCCTGTCTTCCGAGCTCTCCGGTCACTACAAACCGGACCCTGAGTCATACACAAAGGCCGCCGAGTTGCTCGGTCTTAAACCCGGAGAGGTGATGATGACAGCGGCGCACCAGAACGACCTGAGGGCTTCTACAAAGTCCGGTCTCCGCACGGCGTTCGTGAGGCGCCCGGACGAGTTCGGGAGCGGGACAGGCCTCGGTAATAAGGCGGACCCTGAGACTGACGCATCGTTCGATTTCACGTCAAACAGCTTCAATGAGCTGGCAGACCAGCTGGGCTGCGCTCGATAGGGTCATTTTTTGACGCCTCCGAAACGTTTATTGGTGTGAGATGATCCCACTTCAGGGGTCGAGCCGCCGACCGAAGTGTCCAGAGGTTCACGAAGAACCAGAGTCCCGTAATTACGTCATTTCTGGGCCGAACTTTGTAGAGGCGAAACTTTCTTCGGCCAATTGGCGGACAAACAAGACTTTCGTCACATTTATCGTAGGGGTTGTTTAACGGCCTGCTCCCTCGCCTCCACCCTCTTGGATTTGGAGAGCGAGATGACAACGGACAGAGCAAGGGCCATCACCACAACACACCTACGCCCCATCAGCGCGAGTGCGTCTTTATTGGTAGGATTGCGCCGGCCTTCGAATCGACCCGGCGATAGACATGTTTCACGATGTATCGCCCGAATCTTTCTCTTAAGGACGTGAACGTGACTTTTTTCCGATCCCGCCGATCAGCAGTGGTCGCCCGAAACGGCGCCGTCGCAACCAGCCAGCCGCTCGCAGCCCAGGTCGGTCTCGACATCCTAAAAGCCGGTGGCAACGCTGTCGACGCTGCGGTGGCCACGGCCGCCGCGCTCAACGTGCTGGAACCGATGTCAACCGGGGTCGGTGGATACATGTTCGCCCTCGTCTGGAAGAACGACGAGAAGCGTGTGCGTGCGCTGAACGGTAGCGGCCACGCCGCAGGCGCCGCAAACCGCGACGATGTCGTGCGAAACGGGCACTCCGGTATTCCGACCGAGGGCCCGGATGCTGCTTTCTCGGTCTCCATACCAGGCACAGTCCACGGCTGGGAGACGCTGCTCCAGGAAGACGGCACGATGACGCTGTCCGAGGTGCTACAACCCGCCATCAAGTACGCCCACGAGGGTTACGGTGTCAGCGAGATCATCGCCAACCAGTGGCAGGCATCTGAAGAGAAGCTGGCGGCCCGAGCTTCAGGTCGCGAGATGTTGCCGAAAGGTCGCGCACCAAAGCACGGGGAGATCGTGAACCTGCCGGAACTTGGTCGCACACTTGAGGTGATCGCGGAAGGCGGCAGCGAGGCATTTTACAAAGGCGAGATCGCCAAGAAGCTAGCCGACTTTGTACAGGCTGTTGATGAATGAACAGGCGTTGCCGTCGCCGTCTATGACAGTCAAGTAAACGGTGTCGGAGTT
>JAAZYK010000112.1 GCA_014239685.1 Dehalococcoidia bacterium
CAGGCGGTACGCCTGTTCAGGAAGCAACCGGTTGGCTCGATCTCCCGGATCGAATGGCCGACCTCGTAGATGATTTGATCACGTTTGCCGACGAGGTCCGTATCGACGGATTCACAGACCTTGTCCTACTCGGTATGGGCGGCAGCAGCCTTGGACCTCTGGTGCTCGGGCGGGTATTCAAAACAAGTCCGGGTTACCTACACCTACATGTTCTGGACTCCACCTTGCCCGGCAAAATCAGGGCCGTCGAGAATCAAGTGAATCTACGCAGTACTCTATTCCTGATCTCCAGCAAATCGGGCACAACGATCGAGCCGTTGAGGTTGATGGCCTTTTTCCGTAAACGACTGGATGACATTGGAGTAGAAAATCCCGACGCTCGGTTCATTGTCGCTACCGACCCGGGTTCCTCCCTTGAGAGAATGGCAAATGAACGCGGGTTCAAACGGGTGTTTGATACCCCGCTAGACGTAGGCGGACGATTCTCTGTGCTGTCACGGTTTGGTCTGATCCCGGCGGCGCTAATCGGTTTGGACCTGGAGAAACTACTTGGCCCGGCGACCGCAATGGCGCAAGCGTGTCGAGAGAGCGACGATCCTGAGATGAACCCAGGCGCGGTGCTTGGAGCAATTCTTGGAGGGTTGGCGGCGGTCGGTCGAGACAAGGTAACGATTGTCACTTCACCACGACTGAATTCGGTCGGGCTCTGGGTCGAACAACTACTCGCCGAATCCACCGGCAAAAACGGTCGCGGCCTCGTGCCCGTGGCTGATGAACCGTTCTACAGCGTTTCCAAATACGGAGATGATCGCAACTTCGTCTACATACGTCTCGCCGGGGACGACAACACCGGAACCGATGCCCACGTGTCAATGCTCGGAAACGCTGGCCTGCCTGTGACGCGTATTGAGTTGCTGCACAACTATGACCTCGGCGCTGAGTTCTTCCGGTGGGAGTTTGCAGTTGCGGTAGCCGCGACGGCGATCTCCGTGTACCCGTTCGACCAGCCTGACGTGGAAAGCGGGAAGGTGTTCACACGCAATCTTCTTGAATCGCATGGTGAGATAGGCCAGACGTTGCAGAACACTCTTGATGTTGCCGAAATAGTGAAATCGGTCGCAAGCGCCAAACCTGGCGATTACGTCGCCATTTTCGCCTACATCCCTGAGTCTCTTGAAGTGGACAGCGCTGTGTCAGAACTACGTGCAGCCATCACGCGGCGAACAGGGATCGCGACCACATTCGGCTACGGTCCTCGATACCTTCATTCGACCGGACAGCTTCATAAAGGCGGACCTGATGGAGTGATTGGGCTTGCGCTCGTTGCGGGAAACGAAGACGCTCTGGCCGCGCCTAGAGTGGATTCAGGGACAGAGACGGAGATCTCCTATGGATTTGAGTCGCTGTTTTTGGCTCAGCTCCTTGGAGACCTCGAAGCCCTACGTTCTAAGGCCCATCGAAACGTCGTGACGGTATTGAAAACGCCATACGCAAAGGCGATACAAAACATTACTGCATCATTCAATGAAGAACCGTAGTAGTGGGTTCGGGAACGTGCACAGGGAGTAATAATTCGGGGTCGAAATCCCGTGCTAGAATCGCCGCCCCGCAGAATATGCGGGGGGTAAACTAGAACAATCGAGAGATTCAGATGGGACGTCAACCGGAGATCAATTCCGGTGCCACCATCCGACAAAGCCGTTAGTTTCATGACGGTACCTGCGGTCTGAGAGGGACCTTCGAGTATGCCGACAGACAGCGCTGATACACCAAAGATGGTTCTGGCAATAGACCACCGCTTTGACCTGTTTACGGAACTCCTTTCTGCCAGTCCGGTCCACCCGACCGCGGCGGAGCGGGAGCGCGCCGCCAGCCTTAAGCAGGTCGTCTTTGAGGGACTGCTTAAGGCCGTCGAGAACGGGGTGCCAAAATCTGAGGCCGCCGTCTGGACAGATTCCGATCTGGGTGAGTCGATATTGCTACGTGCGCGCGGCATGAATCTCAACACGATGATGTCGGTAGAACGAGCACGCGTCGCTGAGTTCCGTTTTGAAGACGCTCTCGGCTTCTCAGAACGCATGTCTAATCTTGATGTTACGTATGCCGCTGCGCGTGTGCCTTACAACCCTGGTGAAGAATCCATGGTGAATGAGGCTCAGCAACGCAAATTGCGCAGGCTGAGCGAGATCGCACGGTCCAGCAGCCCAGGTCTTACGCTGGAACTGATCATGCGGCCGACCCAGGCCCAACTAGATCAGTCAGGCAGCGTCGAAGCGTGGGATACCGATGTCCGCCCAAGTCTGATCGTTCAGGCAATCCACGAGCTACAGGACGCCGGTGTTGAGCCAGATCTGTGGGCCTTACGCGGAATAAACAACACGGCAGCTATGGCAACCGCTACCGCCCAGGCACAGGTCGATGACCGCAAGGTCGGCGTGCTATTCACGCTTGGCGAAGGCTCTCCCGGAGAGATGGAACTTGATCAAGATTTGATCAATCTGGCCGCCCGTACGCCGGGATGCCGGGGGATCGTGTTCGGTCCGGCGATCTACGCCGACCATCTCCGCGCATACAACGATGAAGAGATTGATCGTGACGAGGCCAGCGTCCGGATAGCGGAGCGCTACAACGCTGCTTACACAAGTTACGCCGCCGCACTGTCAACCTCTGACGTCGCCTGATCCGCCTCAAACATTGGAAGACGCCAAACTCTTTGAACGGCGATCCGATTAACGGTCAAGCCTTTTGATTCGCGCGTTTATTTTCGATCTCGACGGCACTCTGGTCGAGACCGAGTTGCTGAAGGCGCAGGCTTATGCGGCAGTCTCTCAAACGCTACTTGGTCTCGATGCTCCCGACGAACGTGCCATCGATGTTTATCGGCGCATCGTCGGCGCTACCGATGAGACTGCCGCCCGTGCGATGGTCGATGAATTAGGACTGGCTTCAGCCATGCATGAGAGTGAAGAGGAGCCCTGGCAGACGCTCATCAGGTTGCAGGCCAAGCGTTACAGGTCAGATTTCGCTTCGGGAGACGGGCTACGTTCGGTCGTATACCATCACGCCATAGATCTACTTCGCGATCAGGCCGCTTCCGAAATGGCGGTCGCTGTTGCTACATCATCTCAGACGGAAGCTGCGGACCGGGTTACAGAAGAGATCGGGATAAGTGACCTGCTGGACGTTCTTGTCGGCCGTGACCAGGTCATTAACGGCAAGCCGGACCCCGAGATTTATCTAAAAACAGCCGAACTGCTGCGCGTCTCACCAGACGAAGTAATTGTTATCGAAGACTCCGCAACTGGACTGGAGGCAGCCGTGCGTGCCGGAATGCGTTGCATAGCAATTGCCAGCGCGTTCAGCGGAGATGGCCTTCGGACGCAGACGTTGCTGCAACAGGAATATTGTGTGTACCAAGCGGAAAACCTTACGGGCGTTGTACAGCGGCTTCTGGTTGAGGCCGGGTAAAGCAGCAATGGATTGATGGGGCCTCTGCGTTAGACTTCGTTCGCCATACGCAGTGCTCCCCCACCCTCACCACAAGACAAAGGATTCCCGATGTCAGACAAGATCGTCTCCGCCGGTGACATGAAGTTCAGGGTCGTCCCGGAGTGGCCTGGGCCTGATGGCCTTAAGTTCCGGGAAGTCGCCGGGGTCGCAGTCGACTCTCAGGGGCTTGTGTACGTCTTCAACCGAGGTGAGAACCCCGTGATGGTTTTCGAGCCAGATGGCACGCTTCATGACGAGTGGGGTGGAGATCTTTTCACCCGGGCGCACAACATCACCATCGGCCCTGACGATCTCGTCTACGCGGTTGACGTGGCTGAGCACACTGTCACTAAGACGACTACTTCGGGTGAAGTTTTGATGACCCTCGGCACAAAGGGTCAACCATCGGACACAGGAATCACGACCGACTATCGAACGATCACCCACGGCGGCCCACCGTTCAACCAGCCTACAAAAGCGGCCCTGAACGCGGACGGCGATATTTTTGTCTCAGACGGTTACGGAAATGCCCGTGTTCACCGGTTCGCCGCGGACGGCACGCTGAAGAACTCGTGGGGCGAGCCGGGCAACGAGCCAGGGCAGTTCAACCTGTCGCACGCAGTCGCCATCTCTCCTGACGGACGTGTCTACGTTGCCGATCGTGAGAATTCCCGATTGCAAGTATTTACGCAGAATGGTGAGCATCTGGACACGTGGGACGAGGTCAGCCGGCCGTGTGATGTATTCGTCGGTCCAGACGGTCTTGTGTACGTCGCCGAGCTCGGCCACAAAGGTGGACTCGGACTTGCCGCTCCGACGAACAATCCTGGCATCCCGAGCATCAGCGTCTGGACCGTCGATCATGAGCTGGTCGGCAAATGGGGCAGCGACGACATCTTTGAACCTGGTTCTTTCTTCTCACCCCACGGCATCGCCATCGGACCCGACGGCAGCCTGTATGTCGGCGAGGTGACGTTATCTGGCGACGCCGGGCGTGGCACCTTCCCAGACAGCTACCGTTCTATTCAGAAGTTTGAGCGGGTGAGCTGATGTCGGGTACAACCTGCACTACACACCCCCAGCGAAGCCAATACACGCGGCGTTGCCGTCATGCCTGAGGGACAGAAAGAGCCGCCAGATATTCGCGATTTGGACCCGATGATGTTGAATGAACGCGAGTTGAGGGAGATTCATCAGAAGTTGGCGGACTGGGTCGACGAGGCGGAAGAGGCTGACGATACCGATCGCCCCCCCGAGCAACTTATCGACGATGTAAGGAACGCCCTAAGCTCGGTTTCGGAAGAGCGAGCGCATCGCAGGACGATGTAATTACATTGCGTCTGCTACAAGTGCATAGCATGATCTGTTCTAACTGAATTCCGGGAATCAAGATCATTACGGTTTCTGTCCTTCCGATCTCAGAGGACTGACCCCAACGTTCTTCGCTTGAACAACGGCCGTATCTGCATGCTTCCTATTGTCGATCCAATGTGCGGCGCCGCCTGACATGAATGGTACACACCGGCCACATTTCCGGACCCTATAGTGCTCGATCGGTGGGGGGGACCTCTGTGGTGCCGTCAAGGGCTGCCTCTTCAGCCTTTTCGGTGGCTCTCAGATCCTCTTCAGGCGGCTTCACCCCTCGGAACGCCGCGTAGACCGCCACGTCATACACAAGCTTAGTGGTGGCTGCGATTATGAACGGAGAGGCGGTAACGCTGTTGGACCACAGTAACCCGGTGAAAGTAGTGCTTGGCATTCGGAAAATCGTCCGGCCAAGATTGTTCGCCCCGGCCATGACGACTCGCTCATCCGGCGGTGCGATGGCCATGACATAGGACTGCCGGGTTGGAACGTCCATCTCGTTGAACAGCTCCCGGATGATGAACAAACCGATCGCTATCGGCAGCGTCGGAGCAAGTGAGAACCCGATAAGGAGCAGATTGGCCCCGATCTGTGTCCACACCATCGTGTTAAGGAGGCCGATTCGTCGAGCGACGTACGGAGCAGCCCAGATGGACCCCAGGTTCGTAATCTGGGCGATAACCAGAACAGCGCCGATCGTCCCCTCGTTTACTCCGAAATGGGTGAACAGCCAGAATGATACGAAGGCATCTGAGACCATTCCTCCGGCCATCGAGTCGATCCCAAATAAACCCGATATCCCGAGGATGCGCCCACGCGATTTGGTGCGCAGTGGATTGGTGAAGCGACCGCCCCCAATGGTGCCGGTTTCGACAGCGGACGAAAGCGCCATGTAAATAGCAGCGGCGCCAAAATTCAGGATCGCATACATGCTTATGGTGATGCGATATGCGTCTACGGGTTCGAGGTCGAAGATTTTGATGAGCACCGTTGCCAGCCCGGCCAGCAACGCGCCGAACGCCCTGCCACCTGATGAAAACACGGATAGGTACGCAAAGGATTTGGTCCGCTGCTCAGGCGTCGCCACCTCTGCCAGTCCCGCCTGTTCAAGCTGGACTATCGGCCCGTGGTGCATTCCGCTGGCTGCGAACGCGCCGAAGAATGATCCGATCGTCAGGAGCCAGAAGTTGTCCGTTACCACCAGAAGAATGCCTGACAATCCGGTGATAACCGCAAGTAAAACGAACCAGTTCCGTCGTGACATCACCGGACCGGCGACGACCACCAGTGAAGATAGGGCGACACCGCCGACAAGACTCACGCCAAGTAAAAATCCGATGCGCGGCGTGCTGAACCCAACGGCGTCCAGATAGATGGCAATGAGTACAGCCAGGATGCCCATGCCAATAGAAGGAGCGGTGTTAGTCATCGAAGAGCCGAGTCAGTTCTTGCGTATTGCCCATCGTCACGAGTCTACGGGTCCCCGGCGAGTCAAGGCAGGCCAACGCCGGTCAGAAAGCATCTCAGGATTTGGGTAGATAAGCCCGAACGGAGTACCATCACCGATGGCGTGCCAATGGGACGCACTTGGATCTCGCCTCAAATCACACTCCAAAAGGCGCTTTCAAAATTGGCGATCCAGGATTCCGAT
>JAAZYK010000113.1 GCA_014239685.1 Dehalococcoidia bacterium
GACACACCCGCTAGTTCCGGGTTCGGCGACAGGGCGTGGGCGGTGCTTGTTTCGCCACTTCCGGAGAGCGCTCGATCGATACGTAGACGGCTCCTTGCGATCAACTACCTCCGATTTGGCACCGCGTTTGCGGCCAACGGCCTCGTAATAGCTACTATCTCTCCGTTCCTGGCCGATCTGTATGGCGAGAAGGCGACTGTGTTTGGCGTATCTATCGGGATCGTGACACTTGCCGGGTTCCTTGTCGGTATCCGATGGTTTGGGGATCTTGCCCTCTCAGTCCCTATGGGCCACCTATCGGATGTGTGGGGGCGACGGCGGACCGTCATGGTCGGAGCGGCCTTGACTCTGGCGGCTATGCTCGTCGTTGCCCTAGCGACGCGCCCAGAGGTGATTGTCGCCGCCCTGCCACTATTGCTGATCACGGGATCGCTGCTGGCGGTGTCCCTCGACGCCTCCGCCGGCGACGCCGTCCCCGATGAGGCGCGAGCCGGTTCAATCGGCCGATACGCCACGTGGCTGGATATGGGGTCGGCGATGGGGCCAGTCGCCGGACTTCTGATAGCAGAGGCCTTCGGGTTCCAGGCGGGATTTCTTGTTGCGGCAGCTTTGCTTGTCACCGGAGTGATCGGGTACTCGGTGGCAACGCGAAATCCGGGACCGGCCTGAGTTTGGCGGCGCCCTTCTTAGAGCCGAAAGTGTCTGACTGTTCGTGGCCAGTGTGAACACGACATTTCTGAGCAGATGGCACCGCCCTTGCCCCATGCACAGCAGCCTGAGTGGCCGGAAGATTCTTTCTCGTTCCTCTCGTGCCCATATAAAGAATCCTAGCCAGTTCTTCTACAACGAGACGCGTCTACAATCTCCGGGGTTCTAACCTCCCCGACTTTCACTCCGGACAATATCCAGTCCATTAGCACACTGATCAAGGACATTTCTTAACCCTCGTATGTATTTTGATTTTCGACTGTGGGGCCTGACGCATGGCGTGAGGCTCCGAATCGTGTGGGCAGTGTTTATCGGCCTGTTGACCGCGGCTGCGGGTGTAGCGCGACTGGCCCTACTTGGCTGGCTCCTGGCCGAGGTTTTCGATGGCCGTGGGGCAGGGTCTCTGGTGGTCCCGATAGCAGGTGTTTCGGTGGTAGTGCTTCTAAGGGGCGCACTTCAGTTCTACAAGGAGATGGTCTCTCACCACACCGCGGCACGCGTCCAAATTGCACTCAGAGCCAATCTCCATGAAAAAGCGATGCAACTCGGGCCGTCATACTTCAACCAGCAACGAACTGGTGACACCGTCCTATCACTTGTCGACGGGGTCGAGCAGCTTGAGACCTTCTTCGGCCAGTACCTTCCGCAGTTCTTTGTGGCCATTCTCACGCCGATTGGCGTGTTCGCGTTCATGGCCTTTCTGGACTTGACTACGGCTTCGATTTTCCTTGTCTCTGCAATAGCGGCATTGTTCCTTCCTGCGCTGTTCCACCGGCTGAACCGGGCGAGCAGCACACGTAGGCGTGACGCCTACGGTGAGTTCGGGGCGGATTTCTTGGATTCGATTCAGGGACTTGCAACGCTCAAGGCGTTTGGCCAGAGCGAGGCGCAGGGACGAATGCTGGCGGCCCGGGCACGAGCAGTGTTCAAGAGCACGATGTGGGTGCTGGCCACAAACGCGTTTTCGGGCGGATTGTCTATAGCAGCGATTTCGATAGGCGCTGCCGTAGCGCTCGGCTGGGGCGCGCATCGGGTCGATACCGGCGGGCTTGAGCTAAGCGTGCTTCTGGTAATCCTGATGCTCGGGGTCGAGGTTTTCCGTCCCTTGCGGGAGCTGACACAGCTTTTCCATCAGGGGCTGCTCGGGATCTCGGCGGCAACCGGTGTGTTTGCGATGCAGGACGCAGAACCGGCAGTGGTCAATCCAAAAACGCTCGATCATGACCTTTCGAAGATGGAGCCGACTCTGTCGTTCGAGGATGTGACCTTCTCATACCCGGGCGGCCGAAAACCTGCCCACCAAGGGCTTACGTTCTCCGTCGCCGCTGGCGAAAAGATTGGGATTGTCGGTCCGAGCGGCGCCGGAAAAACATCGGTCGTGAAATTGATCCTACGCCTTTACGACCCGGCCGGCGGTCGCGTGACGATGGGGGGCGTTGATCTTAGAGAGTTGTCGTTTGATCAGATCCGACGACATCTTGCTGTCGTGAGCCAGGACACCTACCTCTTCCACGGCACAGTCATCGACAATCTGCGGTTCGGCAACCCGGATGCCTCTCCAGAACAGATCGAGGATGCGGCGCGCGCCTCCAATGCTCATACCTTTATTTCAGCACTCCCGGACGGTTACGGAACGGTGATCGGTGAACGCGGCGTAAGACTATCGGGTGGTCAACGGCAACGAATTGCTATTGCTCGTGCTCTTTTACGTGATGCGCCTATCCTGGTCCTAGACGAGGCACTCTCCGCGGTGGATGCCGAGAACGAATACCTGATTCAGGAAGCGCTAGACCGGTTAATGACAGGCCGTACAACTTTGATAATCGCGCATCGTCTGTCCAGCGTGATCGACGCGGATCGAATCATCGTTTTGGACGAAGGACGCGTCACGGAAGAAGGTTCCCATACCCAGTTGCTAACGGATGGCGGTATCTACGCGGAACTGATGCGAGATCAAGTTTTGAGCACTGGGTCCAATGGCCGGTCACCCAAGATTGGTTCGCTGAGTCCAGTAGAAGAGACGCGGGAAGCTTTCGCAAGTCAGGCGGCCGAGATGGCTCCGACCGAGGCGATTCTGCGTGCCGAGGGCATGGGCTGGCGGCAGACCTCCAGGGAGTTGTTCCGACTAGTCATACCGTGGAAGGGTAAGTTGACGCTCACCTTCCTCCTGGGCATCGCCCGATTTGCCAGCATCATCGGCATCGGAGTCGCGTCCGCGCTGGCGGTTGCCGCGGTGAAGGACGGAGAACCGTTCGGCTGGTTACTCGTGTCGCTGGGCGTTCTGGCGCCTCTAGCAGCGCTACTGACATGGCTCGAATCATGGGTGGCGCACGATATGGCGTTCCGGCTGCTGGCCGAGATGCGGGTAGACCTGTACCGAAAGCTGGATCAGATCGCACCGGCATACCTTGCGAGACGCCGAACCGGGGATCTGGTTGGCATGGCGACTCAAGACGTGGAGACAATCGAGTATTTCTTCGCCCACACCGTCGCCCCTGCGTTCGTCGCTGTGGTGGTGCCTGCTGCTGTTCTCGTAACGCTGTTCATTTTCGACCCAATCCTTGCTCTGACCCTTGTGCCATTCTTGATAATCGCCGCCACAAGTCCCTTCCTCGCCCGTGGCAAAGTGGATCGGCTGGGCTCCAGATCTCGTGAGGAGCTGGGGCTGCTCAATGCCCATGCAGTCGACACACTACAGGGAATTAACGAGATCGTAGCTTTCCAGCGAGCACCAGAGCGTGCGACGGAGTTCCTCACCCAGGCCCGCAGGGCGGTTCGCGTTCGCCTGCCGTTTTTCAGAGAACTGACCCTGCAACGAGCCTATCTCGAGATCACGATGGGGATCGGTGGACTGGCCATGGTCGGGGTCGGGGCGTGGCTGGTTTCCGAAGGGCGCCTCGACTCCGGGATGCTGCCGCTGGCGACGCTTCTTGCGATGGCATCTTTTCTTCCGATATCTGAGATATCACACACCGCACGACAACTTGCAGACACGCTTGGCGCAACCCGACGGGTATTTGCAGTGCATTCCGAGCAGGTGCAGGTGAAGGACGGGGCCGGAGTTGGGGCGGAAGGCATCCTTCGAGAGCCTCAGCAATCACCTGGATCCAATGGAGTCCTGGCACTGGAAATGGATCGCGTGACGTTCTCCTACGAGACGATGAACCGGCCAGCTCTGGATGAAGTTTCGTTCGGGGTCGAGTCAGGAAAAACGCTGGCACTGGTCGGACCGTCTGGCGCCGGTAAGACGACGGCGGCACACCTATTCCTGCGATTCTGGGACGCCGCGTCCGGGTCAGTCAGGATCGATGGAGCAGATCTGCGTGAGTACCGTCTCGGTGATCTGAGGAACCGGATTGCCCTGGTGTCCCAGGACACGTATCTGTTCAACGCAACCCTGAGACATAACGTACTTATCGCTCGCCCTGAGGCCGGCGACTCGGAACTTTCGGAAGCGATCAAAAGCGCAAGCCTGACCGATTTCGTTGACTCGTTACCGGAGGGTCTGGATACGGTAGTCGGCGAGCGTGGGACGTACCTCTCGGGCGGTCAACGACAGAGGGTGGCGATCGCTCGGGCGTTTCTCAAGGACGCTCCGATTTTGATCTTGGACGAGGCGACATCACATCTCGACGCCTTGAATGAGCGAGCTGTCCGGAATGCTCTGGATGCGCTAAAGAGCGACCGTACTACGCTGGTGATCGCACACCGGCTATCCACGGTTCGGGAGGCGGACACGATCGTCGTGATGTCGGACGGCCACGTGGCAGAAACGGGTAGCCACGACGAGCTTATGCTTGGCAACGGACTATACGTCCGTCTCGTGGCGACGCAGGTTGGTGGGGAGTAGGACCCGAGGGCGTATTCCCATACGCCCGTACCGTGTCGGTGCCGCGCCGATCTTGATACGCGTAACCAGATTTCAGCGAACCTGAAGACTCCGTCAGGACAAGGTGTAGCCGATCCTGACTAGTTCAGGGGGCTTCCTGAACTCCAGTTCCACTGGTCTGTTGGCCACACGTTTTTACCTCTGATGGCTGCTGGTCGGTCGCCGTCATACCAGTCCGCCACGGTGTCACGCCATTTGGCGATGTGCGGCGTCGTGGTGTGGAACTGAAAGGCTTCCGCGTTTACGTAGACCTCGTAAAGCCAGAGCTTCGTCGGGTCGCTGGTGTCCTGATATATGTCAAATCGCAAGCAGCCGGGCTCCAGGTTTGTCGAGCCAACGCCATCCAGTTTCACGGCTTCTATGAAATCATCGACCTTGTCTGCCAGTACTGGCAGTTCTGCGTGGATGATGAACAGGTTCCCGGATGAGAAGCCTTCGTTGACGCCATCGCGGCGTGCGTTCCAGCTGGCGAGGTCGCCCGGGAAGATGTTCCGGCAACGGCTTACCTTGACCGGTCCATCGATCATGTCCTTGGTGGCGTCGCGCCAGGCAGTCATGTGCGCCTGTGCACCATGTGTCTCAATGGCAGCGTCGTCGTCGTAGACCTCTGTAAAGGCGATTCGGTTCGGGTCGTCCCGGTCCTGGATAATGTCGAATCGGTAACATCCCGCCTCGTTTCCGACCGAGCCACGTCCGTCGCCCTTTGCTGCTTCGAGGAAGGCATCCGCCATCCCATCCTTGATCGTGAACTGAACCATTAAGATGCGCATGCGACTTCCTTTGGATGAATCTTTTGACGCGATTTTTTCGTGCAGCTGAAGAGACCTAAAGATTTCCCTCAAGGTCAGTAGAGGGCGGGGTGCGGCGAGAGTATATCCGGGTACGGGTCGTTCGGGGTGGATTAAGGTGCAAGCCTCTTGCAGGCGATGCCTGGCGTCACAGTAGTACAGACTACAGGTCGATTAGTATCGCCCCGAGGGTGAATAATTATTCGCCCCCACGGTGTTTGTATTCGACGGGCCTTCTCCTTGAACCGTCTCCGACTTGGAGACAGAACTTCTTGTCGCGTTACGAACCCTTCAGAGACATGTGGGACGAGTTCCAACCGCAAGAACAAAGGCCCGGTCAGGATCCAGGATAGGGTGTCAGGACATCTGCCTAGACGATTTGGTGGAGGAGACCCTTTTCTCCTCGGGTTAGTCGTCCCATATTTTCTATCAGAATGTCCATCAAATTTTCTTCATACATCTGGGTTTCCGAGGCGTTGTGCGGAGTGACGATCACGTTATCTAGATCCCAGTAAGGGCTATCGGTTCCAAGTGGCTCCTCATGAAAATGATCCAGAGCTGCACCTGCGATACCTCCCGACTTCAAAACCGACACCAGATCATCGTCCACAACACAGCCGCCACGGGCCACGTTTACTAGAAATGCGCTCTGCTTCATGAGTTTGAGCGTGTGCGTGTTAATCATTCCAGCCGTTTGGTCGGTCAGAGGGCAGGTCAGTACGACGTAGTCCGATTCCCGCAGCAGGTCGTGCAGCCCTTCGGTGCCCGTGACTTTGTCGGCCGGCCCGTCGTAGGTGGACGGGTTTCCCTTAGTGGCAATCACGCGCATGTTAAACGCCTTAGCCAGTTCGGCCACGCGAGATCCGATGAGACCATCTCCGACACGCCGTTTCCAGCGACCGATAATCTCACCATCGGCTTTGCGCACCACGCCTACCAGCTCAAGGAACGGTTCGCCGCCCGAAACACCGACGTAGATCACTTTCAGGTATATACACCAGAACAGCTTAATGACCGCATAGCTGACATGGACGTCTTGGTCGTCTCTGGACTCTGGAACGACGCACTCCTTGAAAACGCTTCGAAACTCCGCTGGATACAATCAGT
>JAAZYK010000114.1 GCA_014239685.1 Dehalococcoidia bacterium
GATCGTTATCGACCCTCGCGAGACCGAACTCACTCGCTACGCTACCAACTGGCTGCGCCCGAGGCCCGGGACCGAAATCACGCTCTTGGGCGGGTTGGTCCGTGTGGTTCTCGATGAGGCGCTTGATGATAAGAATTTCGTTCGGGATCGGCTTGATGATGTAGATGAATTTAAGAAGGCAATCTGGTCTTTTGATTTGATGCGTGTATCCGATATAACCGGGGTTACCGAAGACGATATTCGGTCCGCCGCGCTGGTGTACGCAAACGGAGGCCCCGCATCGTTGTTGCACGGCACAGACGGGATCGTTGCCGATGACCATGCAGACCTTCTGGCCGCTGTAATGAATCTGGCACTGATTACCGGAAACATCGGTTGTGATGGCGGGGGGGTCTACCCACTGTATTCCGGAGCCAACACACAGGGTGGCAACGACGTTGGTGCGGCTCCTAACTTGTTGCCGGGTTACAGATCTGTATCTTCAAACTCCGACCGGGATGTGATCTCATCGTCAACTGGAGGTACGTACCCAAACCTGCCGGGTAAATCCGTCCGAGAGATGGTCGCCGGTGACGGGATCAAGGCGTTGGTTGTAATGGCAGACGGCTGGAATCCAGACGTCGCAGGGATGACAACAAACGGCCTGAGTAACCCTGGTTTCATGGTCGTGTCCGATGCGTTTATGTCTGATACGGCATCCAGAGCGGACGTAGTGTTTCCTGCGGCAACTTATGCTGAGGTATCGGGTACGATCACGAATCTGGAGCGACGTGTCCAGAAGGTTAATCCGGGACTTGAGCTCCGCCACGAGGAGCGTGAGGGCTGGCGAACGCTCGCCGATCTTGCAAACGCGATGGGTGGTTCCGGCTTCGGATACGAGACCTCTTCCGAAGTATTTGAGGAAATTCGTACAGTGGTCCCGGATTACGCGGGGCTCACCCACGCCAGGATCGAAGGCAGAGGTGTTCAAGCGCCGGTACGAGATGGGGCCTCAAACGGCACGGGAATCCTGTTCAGTTCAGAGGAGCGGCTATCGGTCATTCCGATGGCTATCCGTGAACCCGTTTCGCTGCCGAATGGAGAGTATCCATTCACGCTCGGCCATGGGCGCGTATTGCTACGCCCGGAAGAGGATGTGCAGGTCGTTCGAGATGAGCGCAGCATGAACTACATCGAACGAGACACTTTGATAGAGATCCACCCTGAGGACGCCGTAGATCTTGACGTTTCTGAAGGGGACCGAGTTGCCATAAACGCACAACAGGACTCTTCGGCGTCGCCGTTGCCTGAGTTCGGTTATGTACGACTGTCATCGCCACATCGTGGATTTGTTTCCGTGACTACCCTGTTTGCAGAAGTCGTCACTGGGATACAGGATTCAGGTGATATCGACATCTCGCCGTCGGTCAGAGGCCTCCCGTTGCGCCATGTATCGCTGGCGAAAGTGCCGATACTGCGCGAAGCTGGTATGGCTGCGGACTGATCGTCCGGGTTGTCCCGAGAGGGTAAAGCCACCCGGCGAAAATCAGATCAGCACCTTGAAATCGCTTTCCGAACTTAAACAGACGGAAAGCACGAAAATGGACTTGTCTGAAAGCATGGGTCCAACTAGGAGAAATGATGAGTAAGCCCGCCGCTGTCACAGACAGCAGTTTTGATCTTGACGTCCTTCAGTCCGACCTACCGGTACTGGTAGATTTCTGGGCTGACTGGTGTGGTCCCTGCAAGATGGTGGCCCCGGTTGTCGAAGAGTTGGCGTCCGAATACGACGGAACGGTCAAATTCGCCAAGGTAGACGTAGACGCGAACCCGGTGACCGCCGGTAAGTACGGTGTCCGCAGTATTCCGACACTTCTGATTTTCAAAGACGGAAAGCCCGTCGGCCAGGTTGTCGGAGCTGTCCCGAAACAGGTTCTTGAGGCCCGACTTAAAGAGTCGATCGCTTAAGTTTCTCACCAGCGGCCGGAAATTGGCCTGAAAATAGGGCAGCCGGATCTTTAATAGGCCGGCTGTCTTCGCGTTCCCGGGTATATCGAGACGATTTGAAGTGGGGTATACCCGCCACCGACTTCTGAGGCAGCGTAAACTGTCTCAGCCTACCAAGGGAGTGTATGAGCTCTGGTGGGCTCCACGGACTTCAAACCCGATGGGGGGCATCCTTCGATGTCCTCGGGGGGTTCGACTCCCTCACGCTCCCGCCACATAGTTAAGTTGAACGTAGCTTGATGCTGCGACGAGAAGGCCCCGGGGGTTGATTCCACCGGGGCCTTCTCGTGTCTTGTGTCCGAGCCACATCCACCCTGGTGTAATTGGATTAAAGCCGGGTCAAGTGATTTTGTGCTGGATACGGCATCTATCAGCAGGGCGTCACACAACGACAGCCCTATACTCAAACCATGCCCTCGATTGCTGCCGTAGAGCTCCTTCGCAACCCGGTCTTCCTTCGCCTATGGTTCGTCACAATGATCAGCGGCTTGAGCGTCGGTTCCACCCTGACAACCCTCGGTTGGGTTGTCGTGGAACAGTCCGGGTCACCGTTACTTGTCTCGTTGGTGTTGGTGACATTCCTGGCGCCCCAGCTCTTTGCTGGTCCCATCGGAGGAGTGCTTGGAGACAGGTACGGCCGCGGGCGCGTCATACGGATAGGGATTTCGGCGCGTCTCTTGCTCGCGATCGCCATGGCGGCATCGCTCTTTTGGTTACCACACGAGTTGCTGCCGTTATTTGTGATCAACACAGTTCGCGCCGTGACCTCCGGGGCCACGATTCCGTCTCGACGCGCATTTATGGCGGATGTCGTGCCGTCGCGCCAGTTGAGAACCGCGCTGGCCCTGGATGAGTTTGCGATAACTACGACCTTTATGGCCGGGCCGATTGCTACGGGATTTCTTCTGCTCGTGGTGGAACCGGCCGTGATTTTCCTGGTATTAGCGAGCTTCTCCGCGATTGGTGTCCTTCTCGTACCGACCGGCCCACGGAGTATCCAGTCGACTGCCACCGGATACGATGCAACGCGGCGATCATCATTCATAGGGGACCTGTTCGAAGGTTTCGGATATATCCGTAGGAGCCGGATTCTTCTCAGCATAACTGCGATATCGATCACAGTTGAGACGCTTGCGTTCAACTACATGACATTGATTCCGGTGTTCGCCAAGGAAGTGTTCGAAGGGGGTCCTAGGTTACTGGGAGTTCTCAACGGGACCATGCCGGTGGGAGAACTTTTCGGGGCCGCATTCATGGCGGGATTCGCCATGAGGGTTGTAAAACCGGGGCGAATGCTTATGGCCAGTGTCGCCGCCATATTCATTGTCGGTATCCCGCTTGGCGCGTCCAACTGGTTACCCGGGACGTTAATCCTTCTGGCGCTCATCGGTGGACTTGGCCAAATGTTCTTCGTAATGACATCCTCACTGTTGCTCAGGGAGACACCTTCGAAAGCGCGGGCGCGAGTGCTAGGGCTACAACAGGTGACCTGGGGAGCCGGCGCTCTGGGCGGGCTGGCGTCCGGAGCACTGGCTACGGCGTTCAACCCGCATCTCGGCATCATCATCCCGTCGGCTATCGGGTTGGTGGTTGTGATCGCGATCATCGTCGTATCCCCCGAATTACGTTCAATCCGCGGGCATGTCGCTGAAGACGATCCTCTTTTGGAACGGACAGACGGAACGGTGGCAGGCGCCGGGGTTGACGGGGCAGGTGATTGAGATATGACCGGAATCGTGTATTAGTTTTCCCGGTCATCCTCCAATCCGTAAATGCCCGGGAGTCCTCGGTATCGCTGATCAAGATCTAGCCCGTAGCCGACCACGAAGCGGCCGGAGAAGGTGAACCCAACGTAGTCCACCGTGAGTTTCGTTGTACGACGCTCCGGACGGTCAAGCAGCGTGCAAACGCGTAAGGACGCCGGACGTTTGCGTCGTAAATGCCCTAGCGCTGTACTTGTGGTCAGTCCTGTATCGACAATGTCCTCGACAACTATGACTGGGCGATCCTTGATTGCTTCAACACTTGGTCCCCAGGCGACTCGAACATGCCCGGAGCTTTCAGTGCCGGCGTTATAACTGGACAGCCGCATGAACTCGATCTCGGCGGGTAACTTCATTTGGCGTACGAGATCGGCCAGGAATATGAACGAGCCTTTGAGCGCTCCGACCAGGACAGGAGGGTTTGACGCGTAGTCGTGATCGATTTTTCTGGCGATGTCGGCAACGCGATTGGCGATCTGTTCCGGCGTCCAGAGTGGAGTGAAACGTGGATCGGTGGAGGATGTGGGTGGTTGCCTGTTGGTCTGCATCGTTAGTCCGATTTCTTGTCATTGATTGCGAGTGGACTCAGGACATCAGGCAGGGAATGTTAGGTAACAATCCCTCGGAAAACAGCCGCAGACTGTGCCGATCCATCCAACCTGCGGTAACGTTGCCTACCATGGGATTGAATGCTGCATGACTGTTTGTGTGACATTCCATAAGCGACCAACAATCGAATCCTGAATCCAGTTCGGGATGACATTAATCGAGTCCATAAAACTTTGCCAGAAATTCTCAAGGAGAATCATGGTACAGACACACGATATCGAACGACCTTCAAAAGCGCTGGTCGAAGGTCTATCCAAAATTGGAAGTGCGACCGCGACCGGAGAGTTGAGCCGACTCGGCGTTAGTGACCCGCAGATACTCGGCCCACTACCGTATACGACGGGTAAGTCGATCTGTGGCCCGGCGATCACACTGCAGTACATGCCTATGCGTGAGGACTTGTATCCGCAAGAGGAGTACAAGGATCCGGAAAAACAACTGCACAGGCATGCGCTTTATCACACACAGCCCGGCGATGTGGTGGTCGTGGATGCACGCGGCGACATGTCCAGCGGCGTCTTTGGCTCCATGATGCTTACCTACTTTCAGGGACGTGGGGGCGCGGGAATTGTGATCGACGGCGTAATCCGTGACGTGGAAGAAGCCTCTAAACTCGACATCGGGATGTGGTTGCGCGGTGTCTCACCGAACCATCACACGCAGACGAACATCATGCCGTTCGCCGTCAACGAGGCTGTAGCATGCGGCGGAACGCTCGTGATGCCGGGCGACATCGTGATTGCAGACGATGATGGTGCGGTCAACGTGCCGATAGCGCTAGCTCAACAGCTATTGGAAAACGCTTCGACACACGTCGAGTGGGAAGAATTCACGCGCTTGCGCCTACTCGAAGGGGGCGATCTCCGGAAATATTACCCGCTCCGGGACGATGCACGGGCCGAGTATGAAGAGTGGAAGAAAACGCAAGGCTGAAATAAAAGTTCAACTCGGCAGCGCGGTATGTAAACCCGGACTATCGTGGGAAGCCGCTTCTGTAATGGTCC
This sequence comes from Dehalococcoidia bacterium, assembly GCA_014239685.1. Taxonomy (GTDB): domain Bacteria; phylum Chloroflexota; class Dehalococcoidia; order Lucifugimonadales; family Lucifugimonadaceae. Next base: position 5,363 of record JAAZYK010000114.1, read on the forward strand.
GAAATGGTCACAGACAGCAGTATTTCTTCGATGTTTACGCCGTGCCTTCAGTGGTACGATTGACGCGACGAAATTCGTCGGGCCACGCTCCACGCACTGTCGAGCGCCTGACCTGAACAAGCAACACACGGTCCGGAGCGCGGATTCGACCGCCGGTTCCGGACCTTCTCGCGTTACGGGAATCAAATCCAGTGCCGGACGCGTTTGTTTATAGAGGCAAAATGTCCACGCAGATTCGATCAGATCGCCGTAATGTCGCGATCATCGCCCACGTCGACCACGGCAAGACGACCCTGGTTGACGCCATGCTCCAGCAGGCTGGCGCGTTCACTGCTCACGAAGAAGTCGTGGATCGGGTGATGGATTCCAACGAGTTGGAACGTGAAAAAGGCATCACTATCTTGGCCAAAAACACGGCCGTTTGGTGGGGCGACACAAAGATCAACATCATCGACACACCCGGTCATGCAGACTTCGGCGGCGAGGTTGAGCGCGGTTTGACCATGGTAGACGGCGTACTCCTGCTTGTTGACGCCAGTGAAGGACCGCTGCCGCAGACGCGATTTGTTCTCAGGAAGTCGCTCGAAGCTAGGCTACCGGTGATTCTTGTGATCAACAAGATCGACAGGGCAGATGCCCGTATCAAGGAGGTCGTAGACGAGGTTTACGAGCTATTCCTTGACCTTGACGCGGACGACGATCAGATCGACTTCCCGATCGTTTATACCAACGCTCGAACGGGCACTTCGACAACTAACACCGAGATGCCAGGCGTCAATTTGGACCCGATGTTTGAGACGATCATGTCCTGTATCCCGGCGCCGACGTACGAAGACGACCATCCTCTGCAGGCGTTGGTGACCAACCTTGATGCGTCTCTATATGTCGGGCGATTAGCTCTCTGTAGGGTCCGACAGGGCACGATAAAGCGCGGACAGCAGGTCGCACACTGTCGGATCGATGGCAGTATCGAGCGGGTCAAGATCACCGCCACCAACACCGGCAAAGTTCCCAATACATCGGCCACGGCAGCTTCATCGGGCAGCGACATGAATTCGATGGCGGCAC
>JAAZYK010000115.1 GCA_014239685.1 Dehalococcoidia bacterium
CAGGTCGATCGCAGGTGCCACACGTTCAGCAGGAAGCTGAATCGCGGCGATCGGAGCACCGAGGAAACCCAGGCCAAACGGTGCGCCAAGTGCGCCACCGACGACCGATAGACCAAACACGCCAACCATGATTACCAGCGTGATCAATTTTTTCGGGCTGGAAAAAATCTTCGATTCCCTCTGCGTATCAACGCAACGCGGTTTTATCCCGGACGACTACCGAGGATCCCTGTTTTCAAGCTCATCAACGGAATGGTCCGACTTATCGCCCCACATGGCGCTCAATATTCGAATCATTCCTGCAAGCGCGACCACAATTCCAGCGGCGAGGCCGACAAGCGTCAAAACTGGACCTGTGCTTAATCGACTGTCCAGCCAGAAGCCGCCACCCGTCCCACCGGCGATGCTCAAGGCAACAGCCCAACCTACACCCATAAGCCGCCCTAGCAGCCCAATGGTGCTCCGATTCCCGGACGATTGGCCCATCGTTGCCATACGAACCCACAAGAAGAGTGGATCACGCTCCGAATTTCGATTGTGGACTTTATCACACACCGTTGCGCTGAACAACGAAAAATCCAATATCCCCTCAACTCCGCCAGCTCTCGCTGAATTGAGCAAGAAAGTCCGAATGTGAGATTCAGTCGATCAATGCCCGAAGCGGAACAACTGCTCCACCTCGAACGCAACCCACTATACGGGTAGAAAAGACGACACGCGAAGCTACTCAAAGCGATGACCGGCCAGAAAGCCTGCTAATAACGCAATGGAATACCGGTCGGGAAATTCCGCTCTCGTAGGCTTCCGAATGAACGAACTTGCGTCTAACTGGACGCACATCACTCCTGAAGCTCACATACGCGTCCAGCTAGTCCGAAAGCGCTATAGCGAAAAGACCTAAGAAAAAACCTTAAGCATCTTTGCCGGCATTTCCGATGTCGTCCAGATCCAGCGTATCTATGAAGTCCTTGAAAGCCGACATCCGCTCTATCTCGCTGTCGGTAGGCGGGCTTCCGACCGATTCTGACCCATCACTGTCTCCGACCACAGCCTTGCCAGTTTCGGCATCCATATGCACGCCAGCGCGGTCTAGCACGGAATCCTCGACGAAAATCGGGACCTTGGCCCGGACTGCAAGGGCAAGTGCGTCAGAGGGACGTGAATCAACTGCAATCGTCTTTTCCGACGCAGTCACCATTATCTTGGCGAAGAAAGTTTCTTGGTCCAGTCCGGATACAACTATGTGATCAATCACTCCGCCCAGATCACCGATTAAGTGATGCAACAAATCATGAGTCATCGGACGTGGGGGCGTCATGTCTTGCAGCTTAAGGGCAATAGCCTCAGCCTCGGGCTGTCCTATCCATATGGGCAGGAACCTCTCAGCATCCTTCTCTTTAAGAATGACGATGCGCGAGTAGTTCAGAAGGCTTACTCGAATACTATCGATGACCATCTCACGCATGAGCTTGCACCCTCCGACTTTGGCCGATGATCTGTAAATAGACAGTCTGAAACGTTGATTTCCGGCCGGCGCCAATATCGAGCCAACTCCACGCCACCACACTGCTGTCCGTACATTAGGGGCGTAATCACAGGAGTGTCAACGATGTTGTGGCCCAGGTACGCCCGTACTCCTTCTACGTTGCCGACTCAGAACCAGATACTTTCGAACGTATCCGTCGATCGACCTGCCTTCTAGGAAGCATCACCCGATGCCCACAACCTGCACAGCGCAGGCCGATGTCGGCTCCGATGCGGTAGATCGTCCAGTCGTTAACGCCACACGGATGCCCCTTCTTAAGAGTGATACGGTCCCCCACTTCAAATTGGACCTCTTCTTTACCTGGCTGGCTTCCTGTGCTGCTCACTACTGGCCCTGCATTTCGCGGGCCTCGTTGATCTGATCCCTCAAGATCTCGGCCGCCGCGCGGGACGCGCCAGCAAACTTCCCCTCCTCTTCGGATGCGTAGATTATGCCGCGTGAAGAAGAAATCATCACACCTCGCCCTTCTATGTTTACCCCAGCCCGCGTCGCCGCTTCCACATCTCCGCCATGCGCCCCAACACCCGGAATGAGGAACGGCATGTCTGGATGCTTACCGCGTAACTCCGCCATCTCTTCAGGATACGTGGCTCCTACAACTATTCCGATGTTGCCCCGAGTATTCCACTGTGAGGCAAGTCGTGCCGTGTGCTCGTAGAGCGTCCCCTCGACACAACCATCCGTCATCTTGAGGTCCTGTAATTCCGCAGCTCCCGGGTTTGATGTCCTACACACGATGATCGCCCCGCGGTCTGCGCGCTCCGTAAACGGTTCAATCGACTCACTGCCGAGGTAAGGGTGCAGCGTCACCGTGTCGAAATCCCACACGTCAAACATCGCACGGGCGTAAGCCGCCGCGGTGGAACCAATGTCTCCGCGTTTGCAGTCGCCGATCAACAAGGTATCTGGGGCGACATCCTTGATGTGCGAAATTGTCTTCTCAAGTGCCAGGAGTCCGTCCATGCCGAGCGCTTCGTAGAACGCCAGTTGCGGCTTGTAGGCGCACACAAGGTCTTTGGTGGCGTCGACTATGGCACGATTGAACTCGGCAACGTCGTTTATGGCCATTCGACGTGGATCGGGGTCAAGGCCGACGCAAACCAGCGACCCGCTTGAGTGAGCCACGGTATCCAGTTTTTCGACCCATCCCGTCATGCGAAGTAATCTTTCTTGGCTTGGTCGCTTACCGGCAATTTATCGACCTACTCAAGGATCGACCTTTTCGAGAATATAGGAGTTGTGTGTTCGCTGACGCGCGACTTGGCCCATTAACGGAAAGATGCATGATGGATTACGGATTTCCCCAATGACACTACCGTTGCCAACAACACCTACACATTCGCACGTTCGTTCACTTTATGACCGACTGTACGCGACATACGGCCCGCAGCACTGGTGGCCTGGCGATGGTCCGTTTGATGTGATCGTCGGCGCAATTCTCACCCAGAACACCAACTGGACAAACGTGGAAAAGGCATTGGCCAAGCTCCGAAATGCCAACATCTGTTCGTTCAAAACGATCCACGGCATGGATAGAAACTATCTAGCCGACCTGATACGTCCATCCGGGTACTTCAACCAGAAGGCCCGCAAGTTGCATGAGTTCGCGGTGCTGGTCGAGAACGATTTCAACGGCGACTTGGATCAGCTACTTGATCTACCGATGGATGACCTGCGCACCATCCTGCTTGGGATCTGGGGGATCGGAGAAGAGACAGCGGACGATATCGTCCTCTACGCAGCCCATAAACCTTCTTTCGTAATCGATAAATACACACGTCGAATAATCGACCGGCTCGGCTGGCGCCCACGAGGAGTCCGATACCGGGATTACCAGTTGATGTTCACAGAACAACTACCATCGGACGCCGCCTTGTTCAATGAGTATCACGCCCTACTCGACGAGCACGCCTCGACAGTTTGCCGGCCAACGCCCAGATGCAACCAATGTTGCCTGCAGGACATTTGCGTAGCGAGGACAGACGCCCCATCTCACGGTGGGAAAGGCCAATGTCCCTGAAAGAAGGCTGAGGGAGGGCAAACAGCAACTGAACGCCGTGAATCTAAGATCACGCGCTCCCGCAACTTCACCTACCCGTCGACCAGCGGCTCAGCGTCCAGAAGCTTGATGCTACTCGTCTTGAATACTAGGTACGCATCCTGACCGCGCTCCAAACTGAGAGCGTCCACCGCCCCCTGCGTGAGTTCAACAAACATAGGCACCCCGATATCGACGCTCGCGTAAACTCCGTTCGAGACCGGATCCAGGTCCGTAATCGACCCAATAATGACGTTACGGGCACTTAACCCGGACGGCTTCTCCGTGGCGAGAATGATCTCTTCCGCGCCCAACGCCACTATTACCGGAGCGCCAGAAGGGCGATCCATTGGCGGCGTGACGATCTCGATCGCACCTACCCGGACCCGGCCCGACTGACCGGCCCCACCTTGTTCAATAACCGTTCCATCCAAAAGATTTTCGACGGGGTCGTCCCCAAACATTCCGCCCACCACAGGGTCCAGCAACACACGCGAAGGCCGGCCAGACGCGACAACCCTTCCCCGTGACAGTACAAGCGCGTCGTCTGCCAGCGCCAGCACCTCGGAGATTGAATGCGACACGTAAACCATCGGGATTCCTAGATCATCGTGGACCCGACGTAAGTAGCTGAGCACGACCCCGCGCAAGTGAGCATCCAGCGAAGCCATCGGCTCATCCAGCAATAGCAATCCTGGCGACATCGCAAGGGCCCGAGCGATAGCAACACGCTGGCGCTCCCCGCCTGATAGAGACCCCGGAGAACGATCCATAAGAGGCCGCAATCCGAGTAGATCTACCACGTGGTCCACATCCACCCGGCGGTCGGCCTCCGGCGTCAGTGCCCGACCGTACATGATGTTGCCGGACACACTCATGTGCGGAAACAGAGCGCCATCCTGGAACACAAGTCCTATGCGGCGTTTTTCCGGCGGCACAAACATTTTCGGGCTGCCTCGATAAAGGTCTCGCCCGTAAAGCACTATCTCCCCATCGTCCGGCTTAAGTAGCCCTGCAAGACAGTTCAGCAGAGTCGTCTTTCCGCTGCCAGAGGGCCCAAACAACGCCGTGATGCCAGCCCCAAAATTCCCGGCAACTTCGAGCGAAAAATCTCCTTGCACGCGCGTAAACGAGAAACGGAGCACGCCGTTCGTGTCACGCCCCGGTCGAGAGGCCTCTGGGGAGATCAAAGCGTCGCCTACCAAGGGTTACGCACCAAACCCTGCACGGTTTCGCCGGCCATCCAAACCACCACGGCGTAACAGCAAGTCATGGACAATGAGCGTGGCGACCGCCAGCGTTATCGAGACCACAACAAGCCGGATGGCCGCCTGGTCATCTCCAGCTTGGATCCGTGTGAATATACCCAGCGGAACGGTCTGCGTTCGTCCCGGGATGTTACCGGCCACCACGATAGTGGCCCCAAACTCAGACAGTGCACGAACCGATCCGATCAACGCTCCCGCAACTAGCCCGCGGTACGCCAGCGGGATCGTCACGGTCATTAAAACGCGCCACGGCCCCGCGCCTAGGCTACGGGCGGCAAGCTCCAATCGCGGATCTACTCCTTCAAGAGCCACAACAAATGTCCTGACGATGAGCGGGAGAGCGACTATTGCCGAGGCAAGAGAAGCTGCAAATGTGGTGAAAGCCAGGCCATCAAATGGCCCCCGGTTTCCAAGCAGTATCAGTAGCCCGTACCCGATCACGACTGGTGGCAAGGCCAGCGGCAGGGATACCACGGCCTCTATAAGGAATCGGCCGCGTATCTGCTTCCGGACGAGCAACCAGGAAAGCCCGAACCCGATCGGAAGTGCTATCAGCATCGCCACGGTTGCGACGCGAAGCGAGAGAAGGACGATTGTTAGGTCAGACGACATCGGCGCTAAGTCTATCCCCCACCACGGTCACTCTGACGCTGACACGAAGCCGTGACGCATAAACACGGCTTTTACCCCATCAGATACGAGAAATTCGAGGAATTCGGACGCATCTGTCCCACTCCCGTGTTCGACGACTGCCGCCGGGTAGATTATCGGGTCGTGCAGCTCCTCGGGCACCTCAAACACCATCACGACGCCGGCTGCGTTCGCCACATCGGTTGCATACACCAGGCCGAACGCCGCGCTCCCGGTGTCCACAGCGCCCATCGCCGCACGCACATCAAGCGTCGGAATGACTCTCGATCGTAGGGCTTCCCATAGCCCGGACATCTCCAGCGCCTGTTTTGCATACAGCCCCACAGGCGCCAACACCGGGTCAGCAAGGGCTATCCACCCTTCGCTCGAGACCAGATCACGTATGTCCGCAAGAGGCCCAGATCCTCTATCACCTATCACGACAAGCCGGTTCCGCAAAACATCCACCCGACTTCCGGTAACAATCTCCCCGGACTCTTCCAGCTGATCCATAGGGCCATTTCCGGCAAATATCACGACGTCCGCTGGAGCGCCCAGTTCAACCTGTCGGGCCAGGGCATTCGAACCGCCGAAACTCAAAACAACTTCCACCCCGGATTCGCTTTCGAACTCTTGACCAACCTCGACAAGCACATTTGTCATGGAAGCCGCCGCAAGAACCAGGATGGAGTCACCTTCCACGTCACCCCCACAGCCGATGCTTAACAACACAAATGCAGTGGTCAGCACCGCCGTCACTCGCGTTATCTCCACCCGTATCCAGGCCGTTCCTATCAAGTCCAATTTCCTTTGGGTATGCTCGCTATCAATTAATGATCGACTTCTGGGCGTTTATACACATGAATCAGTTCAACATTGAGGAAACGATCACGATGCCGCCAGATACGGTAT
>JAAZYK010000116.1 GCA_014239685.1 Dehalococcoidia bacterium
CGACCTCAGCCAGCCGGATAACGAACTGACCGAAGCACACACGTTCAAGCCGTTTATAAACGGGCTACCGGAACCGGACGCGGACCGGCTCGACGAGTACACGGTTCAATCAGCCACGGTCGTTCCGGATTGAACGGCCAAATGTCAGGGCAGATAACGGCGGCAAGCCAACGTGATACTGATCAGGCGTGCACTGTATGAACGCCCGGGAGTGGCGGAGCAAGCTGCCGCGCGTGTTGATCGCAGGCATTGCAGTTATCGCCGCGATCGCCATCGTCTCGGAGATTAGTTCTGACAGAGACGTCGGCGGGGAGTTAATCGTCGAGGTACCCACACCAGCGATCGAGTCCAAATCGTGGGCGGTGGGCCAAGAACCAACCGGGGTCATTTTTGATGGTGAGCGGCTGTGGGTTGCGGAAACCGGGTTCGGGACCGTGACGAGCTACGGGCTTGAAGGCCAACGGCTGGACACGGCGGACGTGGGTGGTCAGCCGGCCGTCCTCGCCTCGGGACGTGGGTTTGTCTGGGCGCTAGATACAGGTGACGGCTCCGTTACGCAGCTTGACGCCGATGCAAACGTCGTAAGGAAATTTCAGGTCGGTCTGGATCCAACGGGACTCGTATTTTTTGGGGATCACCTCTGGGTCTCGGATCCGATACGCGGATCCGTCTCCAAAATATCTCTTCAGGGCGCGCTAGCCCAGTTACTTGAGATCGGCGTTTCTCCCGGGGCAATCACCAAGACTCCGGAACAAGTGCTTGTCATCGATGACGAAACGCTCACTGTCACGGGAATCGACCAGGATGGAAATCTTGTCGGCTCGTTTGAGTACCCGGACCAGATAGATATCGGGGATTTCGAACATATTCCAGGCCCCCCAACGGCGTTCCTGTCCACCTCGGATGCCCTGTGGATCGCTTTTGGCGGCATTGGTCAGGTGATGCGTCTTACGCCCGCGGGTAACTTCTCCGGCCTCACCCGTGTTCCAACGGGTCACCTGGGGCTGGCGTGGAACGGTAACGAACTATGGGTGGTATCGACCGACGCAGCAACGATCACCCGAATCTCCGGCACCGGAACTATCGTCGAGACGCACGATATCGGTGGGCACCCGACGAGCATCGCCCATGATGGCAATCACGGTTGGGTAACGGACGACGAGAAAGACGTACTAATCCAGTTCACGCCGATCGATTTGGTCCCGTAGGCTTCGATTCAAGCACGTTATCGGTGTCCCGGATCGACTGGTCAAGTCTACTTCGGGTTTGAAGTTGAACCGCTGCATACGGTGAAAACTGCGTCAACGATTGAAAGCAGGACGACGACCAAGGTTTCTGGAAAGTCATTCCTTGACCTTAGGCATGTTGTAACTTTCGAACATTGAGAATCGGGTTACAACAATGGAGATTTGCGAGGCCGAAGGCCTTGCTCCTATGCACCTAGTCCTGCGGTGCGAACGTGGCTGAAACGTTCCTGCGCTGGATCTTGCCAGTCGCCGTCCTCGGGAGTGTGTCAGTGATGTAGATCCGCTCCGGGACCTTGAAGTCAGCCATACGCTCACGGCAGAACGACTGGATGGCAGCCTCATCGGCGTCGCCGGATAGGACCACTACCGCCTGCACGATCTCGCCGTACTTCACATCTGGAACAGCAAAACATACCGCCTCTGCTACAGCCGGGTGGTCGAGTAGCAGAGCATCTACCTCGAGCGGCGAAATCTTTTCACCGCCGCGGTTGATCAACTCTTTCAATCGACCGGTCAAAGTAAGTCGACCGTCGGAATCCATGATTCCCTGATCTCCGGTACGGAACCAGCCGTTGGTGAACGCTTCAGCGTTGGCCTCCGGGTTGTTGTTGTAACCGTGGGTCACATTATCGCCACGGATCACCACCTCGGCACGCTCTCCAAGGGGCATCATATTGCCGCCCTCGTCCATGATGCTGATCTCAACGCCGGTTCCCATGCCAACCGAACCCGGCACGCGGTCCCCTGGGGGGAGCAGGTTGGATGACATCTGGTGCGCTGCCTCGGTCATGCCGTAGGCCTCAAGGACCGGAGCGCCAAAGCGAGCCTCAAGATCGGTGAAGACTGATGGCACAAGCGCCGCGCTGCAAGATCGGATCAATCGGAAACTCTCATGAGGAGCGTTGTCTTCTTCGGCACGCATCAGCAGGATCTGGTGGATCGTAGGAACCGCGGAATACCAGGTCGCCCCGGTGTTTTTCTGGTCGGCCCAGAACGTGCTTGCGGAGAAACGGGAGGGAACTACGATCGATCCACCGGAATTTAGAGTAGACAGAGCCACGCCGATCAGGCCGTGGACGTGGAAGAGCGGCATTACCACCATCGCCACGTCATCTGGCGTCAGAGCGTACGTGTCCTTGATGTTGCCGAGCGATGTCAGCAGGTTCTTGTGCGTTAGCGGCACGCCCTTGGGCCGGTTGGTCGTGCCAGACGTGTGAAGGAACAGCGCCACGTCGTCCTCGGATGGCGCTGCGACGTCCTTAGTCAAAGTGAGTTCGCTGCCGTTGCGAGCGATAACGACATGGGCGCCGGTTGAGGAGGCGTCCATAGTCGGGATGTTCAGCTGGTTCGCGGAGTCACGTCCGGCGTGGTCGCCCGGGGGGACGATCGCTAGTTGCGCTTCGGCGTCCTCCATGAAGAACTTGAACTCGTCCACGGTGTATGCGGAGTTGAGGGGAGCGGCAATAGCACCGGCCCGGGCCACCGCCAGGAAGGTGATCATGAACTCAAGGTTGTTTGCTAGGACAATGGACACCGGTCGCCCGGCCTCAACACCCGCAGCGGCCAGGACGCCTGCTACACGCTCGATCTCATCGGACAGAGCGGCGTAACTGAGCGTCGGCCCTCCCGGGATGACGATGGCGTTGTCGGTCGCGGCGTTCGGGGTAAGAACCTGAGCGAGGGTGGTCACGTTTTGCAATTCCTGACTGGTGGTATCGGAAATTTCTTGAAATCTAAGAAGAACTGCTCTTAATGAGAGCAATGCGGCCAATCGTATGTCATCCTTTGGTCTGACGGAAGGCGGTTGCAAAAATAAGCCGCACTTAAAGTTCATCAACGATCCTAACCATCGGGACGATATCGAACATGCTGCGAACGCCTAGTCAACACGACCAACCCAATATTCTTGTCATCATCACGGACCAGCAACGCGCAGATACGATGGCCTGTTATGGGAACGACTGGATTCAGACACCGAACATGAACGCGCTGGCGGCGAGTTCGTTTGTGTTTGAAAATGCATACGTTACGCAGCCGGTTTGCACGCCGTCCCGGTCGACGATGCTCACCGGCACCTATCCGCATACGAACGGTCTAGTCCGTAACAGCATTGCCCTGGCGCCGGACGCGTTGTCTATCGCCGAGATGGTGTCCCCGGAGTACAGACGCGTTCACTACGGGAAATGGCATCTCGGGGATGACGCCAACGCGCAGCACGGTTTTCAGGATTGGATCAGCACCGGCCATGTCTCGCCCGGCCTGGACGGTACCGGCCAGTCCGATTACCACGCTTGGCTTGAGGGACAGGGTGTAGAGCTTCCGGATCACTACGTTCGTCCTGGCGGAGACGGCGCAGGTTCGAAGCGGGCCGTGGCGCAGGCGAACCTTCCTGAAGAACTGACGCAGGCGAGCTTCGTCGGTGATATCACAACGAAGTTCCTACGGGACGAATCTGATAAACCGTTCCTGCTATTTACGAATTTCTTCGAACCACACCCACCATACAGTGGCCCACTCGGCGATTTGTACGACCCCGCAACTCTGCCAGTTGGACCTGACTTCATGCGTTCACCGGATGGCCACTCGCTGTTCAATCGCTCCCGCTCAGAGTTCTATTTGGCGGGCGAGCATCGTGAGGACTCAGTTGCTGGGTGTGATCACCACGATCTCCACAACGAGGATGGATGGCGAGCGCTGCGCGCCAACTACATGGCCAACATCACACTGGTGGACCGTCAGATCGGCCGGATAATGGATGCCCTTGAGGAGTCAGGCCACGCCGATGACACGATCGTGGTCTTCACAAGCGAGCACGGCGACATGCTTGGCCACCACGGCCTGTTGGAGAAGCGGGCGTTTTATGACGGATCCGCTCGGGTGCCGCTGCTCGTGCGCGTGCCGTGGCTGTCAGAAGGCCAGACCCGTATACCGGGGAGTATCGGACAAATCGATCTCGTACCAACGTTGCTGGATCTCGTAGGGGAGTCGATCCCAGATCATCTGCAGGGGAATAGTAAGGCGTCGGTACTGCGGGGTGAAATGACCCTCGAAAACAACGACGTATTCGTACAGTGGAACGGCAAGGGAGACCGCGATCTCGGGACTCCAACCATCAACGAAATGATCGCCCTCCCGCGCCGGACCATAGTCTCAGGTGACCGCTGGAAATTGAACCTGTGTGATGGTGACGAAGGAGAACTGTTCGACCTTACCTCAGACCCACATGAGCTGAGGAATCTATTTACGGATCTCGGTCAAAGTGAGCGGATAGGATCAATGGCGGCGCGTCTACGCGCGTGGCAGGAAGAGACAGGTGACACAGCGCCGTTGCCGGCGGTGTGAGGGTTACGTGCTTCTCATCCAGTGGAAGAGGGCTGGGGTAAGGGAGGCAAAGTTCTCCACGATCGATAGTGTGTCCTTTGTCCAAACTCTTGGTGAAGATGCTGATCGCCATCATCGGGCGGTCCGGCCAGGTAGGGAACGGCGTCGAACCAGGCGACATCTAGAAGCAGTGATCGAGAGACCCGATCTCCAGCGTTATCGACAACTTCAGATCAGTCGGGCCTTTAGGTGTGAACTCGCGACCCGTTGAGCTCATATTGGCGTCAAGCTCCATCACAATCTAGTGCCCGTCAGCTGCCTTTCGATGGCCTTGGGGATGGCCTACTCGTTTCAGGCATTGTTCTCCAGGAACTCGACCCAATTTCCGTCCGGGTCTTCGACCATCGAGATCCGCACACCCGGCCGTACATCGCGTGGCTCTACAGCCACCGTATATCCGGCCGATCTGCACTTGTTCGTTATCGCTTCCAGATCTGGAACAGTGATCGTCCAGTAGCGTATGCCGGTCGCTCCGCCCGGACCACCGGTGTGGTCGGCGTTCTCGGACACCACGTCATGCTTCACGATCTTCACCAGCGTGGTGCCGCACATGAGGCGATGCATCGTCCCACCGGCGACTGGAGTGTCTGCGACGTGCTCAAATCCCAGGGTGTCCCGGTAAAACTTCAGCGCTGTATCGGCATTCTTAACCACGATGCCGATATCGATGGAGTCCTTGCCCAGTTCGATGCTCATATTGCTCGCTTTTCTCGGGTTTCAGATTTCAGGAGGTTTCCGTAGCGGAATTTCCTGCGATTAACGGTCCCGAAGCTCTGGTGCAACGCCCACATTCGCCTGTTCCATAGCGCACCCGTTCAGGACCATGCCCATCATGATGTAGTAACCGATGGTCATTAGCGTTTCGATCAGAAGTTGCTCACCAAGCTCAGCACGCGCCGTGGCGAAGGTCTCGTCGGAGAGAACGCGATCAGTGACCAACTGACGGCCCACTTCGATGATGATCCGTTCCCTGCCACTGCACACGGAAAGGTCGCCTCCCGAACGTATCGCCTCGATCACTTCCGGAGATACACCAACATCGAGCGCCAGTACGGAATGGGCGCTCCAGACGTAAGGAATATGGAACTCACTGGCAGCAACGAGAGAAGCGATTTCGTAATCGTGCTTCGTCATGTTGGCGCGAAGCTGGTCATTTAGCGCAGTCGAAAGGGAGCCGATCTTCGGAGAATACATGATCATCGACTGGGGAGCGTTTATTCGCCCCCGGGAACCGACAACCAGATCAAACTCGGCCACTCCTTCCGGAGATACCTGGCTGCGCTCCGTGATCGGTGTAAGTCGCGGCATCGATTCCCCTCCCTGTGTCTTGTCGTTCTAAACATTAACGTCGCCTCTGGATTGCGGAACGAACGTAACACAAATGGCCTGGGGCTCATCACCATCGCCAGCGCGCGGTGTAGATTGTCATTACCGACCCTGATCGATCATGTTGTCCGAGACAAACATTGTGACGATGCTCTTAAGCCTCAACGCCATTCGTATTAGTCTCAATGAACGGATATCGATGATCACCCTCGGCGAGAATGACGCTTCTTGAGACCTACTTTATCGATGGAACGCGTTAAGCCTAGGACTACATTCTCAAACAACGACATGAACGCAGATATTCGAAGTACATCGGAGGAAACCTTTGGCCAAGTACGTGATCTTGCCGCCGCTCGACGATATGCGACGAGAGTTCGCTCGTCGACTCGCGGACACGGTACCGGAACTCGACGTG
>JAAZYK010000117.1 GCA_014239685.1 Dehalococcoidia bacterium
ATGCCCAACAGTTCCTGCGGGTCCGGCAGTTCCCCGGGCGGGTACGTTCGGGCGTCCTGGATTACGCCTTCACTGTCTATGACGAAGCTCGACCGGCCGGCCACACCTCGGTCCTCGTTATAAATCCCGTATGCCTGTGCGACAGCACCTTTGGGGTGAAAATCGGCGAGCAACTTGAAGCTGATACCCCCATTGGCCTCGGCAAAAGCCTTCTGAGATGCGAAAGAATCGACGCTCACATCGAGTATCTCGACACCAGCCGCCTTGTAATCATCCTGGTTCTCACGGAACCGTTTGAGTTGATTCGTTCAGCCTCCGGTGAAACTCAGTGGATGGAAAACAAGCACCACCGGGTTGCCCCTCAGCTCGCTCAACGTAATCGGTTCGTTCTCGTGAGACGCCAGAGTAAAGTCCGGCGCCGATATTCCTGCCTCGATGGCCATTTTTCTGTCATCCTCCCCGGGTTTGCTACGTGTCAGGTCAGGCCCACAATTAACTTACGGCTGTTAAATCCTCGTCTGGCTGCCAGCGCAAATACGGATGTCTTGCCGCGTTGGCCTCGTCCAGCCTGGTGTTTGGCGTATCGTGCGGTGCATCGTGCAACAAATCCGGGTCAGAATCGATCTCTTTGTTGATCTGCCGCATCACTGCGATGAACCGATCCAGCGTATCCTTCGTTTCGGTCTCGGTAGGCTCGACCATGAGCGCTTCAGGGACGATCAACGGAAAGTACATCGTTGGCGGGTGAATCCCGTAGTCGATCAGCCGCTTCGATATGTCCAGCGCAGATACGCCTTTGGCCTTCTGTGCCTGTGGCGACAACACGCATTCGTGCATACATACACGATCTGCGGCGATGCCGAACTCGCCCGCAAGCGCCGTTCTGATGTAGTTGGCGTTGATGATGGCGTTCTCGGAAACTTCCCGCATGCCCTCCGCACCGACCGCCCGTATGTACGCGTAGGCTCGCACCAGCACGCCGAAGCTGCCGTGGAACCCGTTAACTCGGCCAACCGTCTTGTCCGGCGCGCCAAAACGGTATACATCGGCATCTCGATCTACGACCGGGGTCGGCAGGTACGGCGCAAGCGTTTCAGAAACGAGCACCGGGCCGGCTCCAGGACCACCGCCTCCATGGGGGGTCGAAAAGGTCTTGTGGAGATTGGAGTGGGCGATGTCAAAGCCCAGATCGCCGAGCTTCACGATACCCAGCAGCGCGTTCAGGTTTGCACCATCTGCGTAGACGAGACCTCCGGCCTCATGAACAATGTTTGTGATCTCGAGGATGTTCGGCTCGAACAAGCCGAGAGTCGAAGGCAGGGTCAACATGAAGACACATGTACGCTGATCGACCAGCCCCCTGAGGGCTTCGACGTCCACGTTGCCTTCAGAGTCCGACGGCACTGTAACGACGTCAAGGCCAGCCATCGCTGCAGAGGCCGGGTTGGTGCCATGAGCGCTGTCCGGCATCAGTGCGACTGTCCTGTTGGCGTCGCCCCGGTCCTGAAAGTAGGCCCGGGCGATCATCAGGCCTGAGTACTCACCCTGTGCGCCCGCCAGAGGGCCCAGACACACGCCCGGCAGACCGGTGATCTCACCGAGGTCCTGCTGTAGCTCCCAGATCAACTGCAGGGCGCCCTGAACTGTCTCATCAGGCTGGTTAGGGTGGATGCCCGCCATGCCGGGGAGAAAGGCCATCTCTTCATTGACCTTCGGGTTGTGTTTCATCGTGCAACTACCCAGCGGGTAGAAGTTCGTGTCTATGGAGAAGTTCATCGCCGAAAGCGTCGTGAAGTAACGGACCACCTCCGGCTGTGACACCTCCGGCAGCCTCGCTTCGACCGATCGTAGCAACCCGACATCCGGAAGCGGCTGCTCCGGCACGTCAAGTTCCTGCAACTTAAGGCCAATTCGGCCGGAGACGGAACGTTCGTTCAGGAGGCGGCGATCGATCTCACCCGGGAACGGGGCTTTCATTGGGCAGCCCCGATTTCCGAAAGCGCGGACACAAGGGCGTCGATCTCGGCCCGGGTGTTGACTTCTGTCACGCAGATCAGCATGCCGTTATTTGACCGATCAGACATGTCGTGCCCGCCGGTAATCTTTCTATCTATCAAGGCTCGGTTTATATCTGCGGGAGGTTTCGGGCACTCGACCATAAATTCGTGGAAGAACGGACCGTCCGTCTTGACGCTATACCCAGGGATTTTGTCGATCTCAATCGCGGCGTAATGGGCCTTGTGGTAGCAGAGTTCGGCGACTTTTTTGAACCCGGCCCTGCCTATGACAGCGAGATAAGTTGTCATGAGGAGGCCGATCAGCGCCGTGCTTGTGCAAATGTTGGAGGTGGCGCGCTCACGCCGGATGTGCTGCTCACGTGTCTGGAGGGTCAATGCGTAGCCGACGCGGCCCTTAGTGTCGGTGGTCCGCCCGATAATCCGGCCGGGCATCTGACGCTTGTGTGCATCCTTACAGGCGAACAGGCCCACGTAAGGCCCGCCGAAGCTGAGCGGCACACCAAGCGCCTGCCCTTCAGCGGCGACAATGTCGACATCGCACTCTCCGGGAGTACGGAATATGCCGAGCGACGTTGGATTGATCGATGCTACAGACAACGCGCCTGAGGCGTGTGCCTTATCCGCAAGCGCTTCCATGTCCTCTATTACACCGAACTGGTTAGGGCTCTGGATCATGAGGCAGGATGCATCGGCCGGAATGTCATCCTCGTGGCCGATCACCACGATCTCGATGCCCTGGTGTCGAGCGTATGCATCGAGGATCTGGACGTTACGGGGCTCTACCGTGTCCAGGACTGCGATCGTCTGCCTTCTGGTGATCCGGCAGGCCATCAACGCGCCTTCGGCAAACGCCGTTGGTCCGTCGTACATCCCGGCATTTGCAACCTCCATTCCCGTGATCTCGCAGATCATGGACTGGAACTCAAATCCCACCTGGAGCGTTCCCTGGGCAACCTCGGGCTGGTAAGGCGTGTATGAAGTCAGGAACTCCCCCCGGGCTACGACGGATTTCACCACCGACGGGATGTAGTGCCGGTACGCTCCCGCACCCAGGAAACAGGCGTACTCGCCAAGAGCGGCATTACGGGATGCGAGCGCGCCGATCTCCGCGGTCAGATCAAACTCGGAGAGCGCCGGGCGGATATCCAGCTTCGGGAACCGATGAGCCTCGGGAATGTCAAGGACCAGGTCCTCGATAGAGTTCACGCCGATCGCGGCAAGCATCAGCTCCCGGTCGGCCTCCGTGTTCGGGATATAGGGCGAGATGTTGGTCGGCATATTTGGTATGTTCGCTCTACTCTTCTGCGGTCAGAGCGTCGTATGCTGCCGCGTCCATCAATTCATCCAGTTGAGACGCTGCATCTGACGCCTCAATCTTGATAAGCCAGCCAACGGAATAGGGATCTTGGTTGACCTTCTCCGACATCGTCATGAGATCGGAATTGACCTCTACGATTGTTCCTCCGATCGGGGAAAAGAGATCGCTAACCGCTTTTACGGACTCAATCTCGCCGAACTTGTCGAACTGGGCGACCTTGGCGCCGACCTCCGGCAGGTCGACGTACACAACGTCTCCAAGCGAGTCTGTAGCGAACTGCGTGACGCCCACGGTGACGATGCTGCCATCGAAGAGGGCCCACTCATGTTCGTCTGAATACCTTCGGTCGTCCGGTGTTGCCATCTATTTCCTCTGATCGATTCTGATTTTTTATCTCAGGAGGCTGCCCTGTGGTCAGGCCAGGAATCCGTTAGCGGTTAAGATCGCTTTCGGGAGTAGAACGGCAACGGCACGACCTCTGCTTCAACAAGTCTCCCACGGATATCGATTTCGAACCGGGTTCCCTCGTTGGAGAGGTCGCGGTCAACGTAGCCCATGCCTATATTGTCGTCAAGCGTCGGCGAGTGCGTCCCTGATGTCACAACGCCGACCTCCTTACCGTCATTGATTACGGCCAGCCCATGTCGCGGAATTCCGCGCCCTACCATGCGAAATCCGGTAATCACCCGCGGGGTCCCGGCGTCCCTGATAGCTTTCAGTGCTTCGCCCGCTATGTATCCGGGCGTTTCGGTATATGTAAATCTCTCTAGCCCGGCCTCGTACGGATTGTTTTCCACCGTCATGTCGTTGCCGTGGAGCATCAGCCCCGCCTCAAGCCGGAGCACATCCCTCGCACCAAGTCCTGCCGGTACGACACCCTCGGCCTCCAGGGCGCGCCAGAGATCGGTGGCCCGGTCGGCAGGAGGCATAATCTCGAACCCATCCTCTCCAGTGTAGCCCGTACGTGCGATCCGGCTCGGTATTCCGGCGACCTCGGCCCTGCGAAGCCGGAATGGACGGATCGAAGATGCCGGCAACGGGCAGAGACGATCGACAATTTCAACGGCGTTCGGCCCCTGCACGGCGATCATCGCCACGTCGTCCGACAGATCAGCGAAAAACACACCGCCGTTCTGCTGCGCGGCCGGAATCAGGAATTCCTTGACGGCATCCGCGTTACCGGCGTTTACCACCAGAAGGCACTGATCCTCTGTGACGCGGTAGACAATGGCATCGTCGATGATTCCGCCCTGTTCGTTACAAATTACGTGATAACGCGCCCTACCCTGTCGCAATCCCGTCACGTCGGCGGCGAGCATTCGGTCAAGGAACGTCACCGCTTCTGGACCGACAAACTGGAAGCGCGCCATATGCGACACATCAAACATGCCGGCGTTATCTCGGACGGATCGGACCTCTGAAAGGATGCCGGCAGGGTACTGCACGGGCATGTCCCACCCCCCGAACTCAACCATGCGAGCTCCGCTTGCGACGTGGGTCAAATGCAGCGGTGTTTTCTTGAGTGATTGCTCGTCTGGCATATGTGGTCCCAGTAGAGGCTGGAGGGAGTGTCAAAAGAACGAACGGTGATCCGGATTTGATCGGAACAGAAATCGTACGGTCGCTCACTCTAAGGGTCAACACAGACCGATCTGTCGTTGGCCCAGATACGGCACGCAGTGGTGGATGGTGAATCAGCTGTCCGCAGGGGAGACATATACCGGAAGATCTAGCACTAATTTTCGGTGGGCAGCGGCCAGCCCGTTGGCCCTCGCTGATATACTTCAAGGCCCTACTTGTCACCCACTCCGGAGCAAATCAATGTCCCCGTCCCTACTCGAAGGCGAGTACGCAAAGTTCAACTTCTACAAGTTGGATAAGACCTGGCGCAGGCTCCCCGAGGATGAAAAAGAAGCCTCCAAGCGGGAGTTCACATCGGTGATATCCGAGATAGGGACTGAGTCACCTATCACGACCTATGGTCTCACCGGAACGCGCGGTGATTGCGACATCATGCTCGCCCAGTCGTCTATGGATCTGGACGATTTTGACAAAACTGCAAAGCGTATCAACCACACGCACCTCGCCGGCTATCTTGATCAGTCCTACTCTTACCTCGCGGTCCGACGAAAAACACAGTACAAGCACGGCGGTGCGGAGCCGAAATTTCAGGACTACTACAAGTACTTCATCATCTATCCGATGGTGAAAAAGCGAGAGTGGTATCAACTAAATCAGGACGAGCGCCAAAAGATGATGGGTGATCACTTCAAGATCGGTCACAAGTACCCGTCCATCAAGATCAACACCACATACTCGTTTGGCCTAGATGATCAGGAGTTTGTGGTCGGCTTTGAGACAGACGAGCCGCGAGAGTTCGTTTCTTTGGTGATGGAGCTCCGGGAGATCCCGGGCGGTTTCTACACCGAGAGCGAGACTCCGATTTTTGCCTGCGTGCGCAAACCCATCGAAGAGGCGCTGGAAGCCGTCGGGTAGTACCCGCACCATCGGATCAGAATACGAAGGCCAAACGAAAAGACCCCGCTTTACAGCGGGGCCTTTTTGTTATCTGGAACCACGGGATGAACCGTGAGATCTGACTACTTGTTGTCTCCGGGTTCGGAGTTGTCGTAGTCATAGTCGTAGTTGAGAGCGATGAAGCTCTGCTCGTCCTCAGGTACCTGATCTTCCGGGAAGATCGCCGTAACCGGGCATACCGGCTCACATGCGGCGCAGTCGATGCACTCTTCCGGGTTGATGTACAGCATGTTGTCTTCGGGGTTGGAGTAGATGCAGTCGACGGGACAAACGTCGACACAAGCACCGTCTCTTACATCCACGCAGGGCGAAACGATGATGTAGGTCATCCTGTTGGCAATCCTCCTGGCCGAAAAAGTTTCAGGGTCCGACCCTGTTACTGGCATATTGATGCTGAATCAGCGCCAAATTATAAGTAGCGTCGACTCGCAAGTCTAACGCGCATTCCCCGCCATGGACGGACACATACGAAAT
>JAAZYK010000118.1 GCA_014239685.1 Dehalococcoidia bacterium
CCGGCATGCTTAAATACGTCGAGGCGCTGGCAAAGGTAGAAGTCAAAAAGTAACCGCCTTCGCCCGAACTGGATAATCGTTGACCGCCGCCATTAACCCGGCGGCGGTCTCGCGTCGGGCACCCCCAGGGAAGTACGGCAATACGCCGACAACCAACAAGACGTTTCCGCCGACCCATCTCCCGGTTGGAGAGGCCCGATGCCATGAACCCGGTCCTGAGAGAGCCTCAGGACTTTGACGCGCAGAGGCAGCTAATCGACCCCTACAATGCGGGTCCCTCAACTCCATCATCTCCAGACAAAGAAAGACCTCGCCAAACATGACGAACCCACGCATGAAGATAACCGACATCCGATCACGAAACTTGAGGGTCGTTAAAGAAATGGGCGAGCTGGAGCCGGCGTGGAGCGTCGGAACCATGTCTCAGTTCCGGATCGGCGGGGGCGCCTTCGTCGAAATTCAGACGGACCAGGGAATCACCGGCATCGGCCAGGCGGTCAATCCGGCCCTGATCCCTGATATCAGAGAACTGCTTGTTGGGAAAGATCCGTTCGATGTCGAGCAGCACGATGCGATGATGCGCTATTACATCAGGGGCGGCACCGGTTACGGCGGCACGGCTGGGATAGATGTCGCCCTCTGGGACGTCATCGGTAAGGCGGCCGGGCAGCCACTGTACAAACTCTGGGGCGGCGGTAAGGATCGCGTGATCCCCTACGCCAGCATGTACATTCTTTCCACTCCCGAAGAACGCGCCGAGATGGCGACCTCGTTGGCCGACGATGGATGGAAAGCGATCAAGCTTCGCCTGCACCATCAAACCATTGAGGAAGATCTCCGAACCTTCGAGATGGTGCAGGACGCCGTTGGCGATCGAATGACCGTGATGGTAGATGGAAATCAGGCGCAGTCGGCCGGAACCTGGCAGCCCGGGATCAGGTGGGATTTCCAGAGAGCTATGGATACAGCGATGGCACTTGATGCGATGGGTTGCTTCTGGCTGGAGGAGCCGCGCCCGCGCTACGCATACAAGGAGTTAAGTCTCATCAACAACGCCGTCGCAATGCCGCTCGCCGGCGGCGAGAACAACATCGGTATCCACGAGTTTGTGGACATGCTTGAGCACAACACTTACGACGTGCTCCAACCGGAGGGCATGGTCCTGAGTGGTATCACCACACTCAAGAAAATCGGTGTCCTCGCACAGGCCCACAACAAACAGATCGTCCCGCACCACGGCGGCGGCAACATAGGCGTCATCGCACACATGCACCTGATCGCATCCTGGCCGCACGCCCCGTTCATGGAACTACTTAACGACCCGCCGATCGGCGCATACACAAACGGCTTCTCGATCATGGGCAATCACCCAGTCGTTAAAGACGGTTACATCGACCTGCCACAAGGTCCCGGTCTGGGCGTCGAGATAGACCCGGATTTGATCCTCGACGATTGAACGGGCCGAGGGAAATAGCCACGCCTTCTTATAGGTAGGAGGGCCGTTCGTTAATAGGCCTCTCCCCTGGAAAGAGGAGGTCTCGGTGTGGGTCTCATTCGGCAATAACGGTTATTTACGCAGCATCCCGTACCGCACCAAAATCCTCATTCTCTCCAAGGATTAAATCCAGAGGACTAAATATGTAATCACGTTCGCGCTAGTGCCGACGACTGTCATTCCTGCCTACACGGGAATGACGGTACGCAAAGGGACCCGTGAAGCATGAGGTTTACCGTCCACCCGTCACATCCAGGACCGTTCCTGTGATGTAGCTGGCTTCGTCTGACGCCATGAACGCCACCGCTTTCGCCACTTCGTCGGCTCGCCCTGCTCTACCCAACGGCACCGCCTCCGCCATCGCCTCCTGCGACGCCTGCTGAAGCTCCTCGTACCGACCTCTTACGCGTGCGCCCTCTTCTGTCAGGATGAAGCCCGGCAACACACAATTCACGTAAATTCCAGATCGCCCGAGGTCACGCGCAAGCTGCGCGGTCAGACCGATAATTCCGGCTTTCGCGGCCGCGTACGGCAGCCGTATGCCAGACGTGTTGAGCGGCCCAAAGTGCCCTTTGGCGTTGGACGAGGAAAGGTTCACGATCCGGCCCGAACCCCGCCGCCGCATGTGCGGCACGATCGCCTTGCAGCACAGGAATGCGCCCTTCAGGTTCAGATCCACCTGGGCGTCCCAACGGTCCTCCGACACCTCCTCAATCCTGAGCACACCCTCTGTACCGCTACCACCCGCGTCATTAACCAAAATGTCGACCTGTTCGAACTCGCTAATAGCCAACTCCACCATAGAGGCGACGGAATTTGAATCGGTTACGTCTACGGCCGTAGCAGTTGCTTTGCTCCCGGAAGCACGAATCTCGGCGGCTACGCTCTCCACCTTGGCACTTTGTATATCCGCGAGCAGCAGGTTCGCTCCTCGTTCCGCAAATTCCAGCGCCACAGCCCGTCCGATGCCCTGAGCCGCGCCCGTAATAATCGCTGTTTTGCCTTCAAAGGACATATCGCGCTCCTGAAATTCTTATCCGCTTACCGAGAGCTTGCCCGCCGAGTAACCGCCGTCAACGAAGATCACCTGTCCATTTACATAGGCAGCGTCCCTAGACGCCAGAAATGCGACCGCGGCGGCGATATCGGCCGGGGCGCCGGGCCTACCCATCGGCACCTGCCCAACGAACGCCTTTTGATACCCGTCGCTCGGCGCAGGCTTAACCTCGGAGCCCGTGAGTGTCATCCCAGGTCCAACGGCGTTCACCGTGATTCCCTCGCCGCCCAACTCCAGTGCGAGCACTTTTGTAAACTGGATTATCCCAGCTTTAGAGGAAGCGTACGCACTCGCTCCCGGTCTCGCGTTCGCCCCTGCGGTGGACGTGATATTCACGATCCGACCGCCTTCGCCCTGTGCCACCATCTGACGCGCCACCGCCTGGCTGCACAGGAAGTTGCCTTTCAGGTTTACCGCCATGATGCGGTCCCAGAACGACTCTTCCATACCCAGTAACGCAGACTCACCGCTAACTCCCGCATCATTCACCAGGATATCGATACGTCCAAACGCCTCGACCGTGGCCATCACCATAGCGCCAACCGCGCCGGCATCGCTCACATCCACCTCAAACGACGCTGCACGCCGCCCCAGCGTACGGACCTCGTCCGCAACAGCCTCGGCATCCCCGCCAAGAAGATCCGCAACCATCACATCGGATCCATCGTGAGCCAGCCGCAAAGCAATAGCGCGTCCGAGTCCATGAGCGCCACCCGTAACGATTGCCGTCTTTCCTTCAAGAGTCATCAGAGATCTCCTAATCGATCTAACTGGCCCCATAACGTAAGGGCCAATGACTGACCACTCCTAACGTGGTGGCTTTTGCTCGACGATTATATTTGGGGCGAGTGACGCTCAGTTCCCGCCCGACAGCTTGTCTACGAAAGGGTCGCCGCCCTTCATAACCAGCTTGATCTTGTCACGATCGCCAAGCAACGAAATGTTGGCCAAGACGTCGCCATCCACCACCACCACGTCCGCCAACTTGCCCGCAACGAGCGTCCCAATCTCATCGCCGAGACCCACACACTCCGCAGCCGTGCCGGTACCCGCCTTAATTGCCTCCAACGGCGTCATACCGCGCTCGACCAGTACCTCCATCTCCCGGTAGTTCTTGCCGTGCACGAAACCGCCCATATCCGTCCCGGCTGCGACCTTCACACCCGCCTCCATAGCGGCGTGAAGACTACGCTTATGCACGTCCATCAACGCCTTCGCCCTCTCCGCCATGTGGGATGGCGAGTTCTCGGCGTGATACTCATAAACGGCGAATGTCGGGACGTAGAACTGGTTGTTATCGGCCATCATCTTCAGCAGATCCGGTTGCTCCACCAGATAGCCGCCGTGCTCGATAGACCCGGCACCCTCTTCGACGGCATATCTCAGCCCATCTCCGGCAAGCGCGTGACACATAGTGTTGAGTCCCTTCTCACGGGCCTCGGCGACTATCGCCGCAACCTCGTCACGCCCAAACGATGGATCGAACGGGCCGTGGCCGGGACGAGATGCGCCACCGCCTGTGGTGGCGAATTTGATCACATCAGCCCCGGCGCGCCACATCTCACGCACCTTGGCTCGCACAGCATCCGGTCCATCGGCAACACCGTCCGGCAGCCGCGGATCGTTATTGAAAGGATTTGTGTGCCCGGATAGCGATACCCGGTCCGCATGGCCCCCGGTGCCCGACATAAAGCTGATCGTCAGCCTGAGACGCGGGCCGGGATAAAGCCCTTCCTCTATCGCCATCTTGAACCCGGCGTCGAGACCCCAGCCGTCCCGAATACAGGTGAACCCACCGGCCAGGGTGTCCTCCATGATTTTCGCCGTGCGGAGGTGTTGTAGCGAATTCGGCATTGCCATGCGCCAGCGGGTCAGGATGTCGTAGTGCATTTCCGAAAGGTGATCGTGGCAGTCGATCATTCCGGGCATCACGGTCATGCCGGCGGCGTCGAAAATCTCGGCATCAGTCGGCACCGTGACGGCGGCTCTCGGCCCCACTTCACGTATCTGTTCCCCTTCTACCAGAACGGTCATGTCCGGCAGTGGGGCCGACCCCGTCCCGTCGATCAAGTTCCCACCAACAATCGCCTTCATAAATAATCCTTATGGAATGGAGCAAGTGGTTTTATCGTTACCCCATCCGCCGGTGGGAGGGGCCAGATATATCTCGGAGATACCAAGGATGAACGAGGTCAAAGTCTTCAGTCTCTCGTTCGCCTGGCTCATTTAACCCTCTCTCACGTCGTCAACTCATCAACAAATGCTTCTCCACCCTTCATCACCATCTTGATCCGATCCCGATTCCGCAAAATAGCTATATTTAAGAGTGGATCGCCGTCTATAACCAGCAGATCGGCGAACTTACCCCGCTCCACCGAACCAACATCGGCGTCCAGGCCAATACATTCAGCCGCCCAACCAGTCGCTGCCTGGATCGCCTGCATCGTGGTCAGACCTTTCTCCACCAGCAGCTCGATCTCCCGGGCGTTGTCGCCGTGAACAAAACCGCCGGCATCGGTCCCGGCCACAACCTTCACGCCCATCGACAATGCCATCTCGATACTCAACTGATGCGCATCAGCCAGGGCAAGTGCTCGTTCCTTGATGTACGGCGGACTGACGGTGGAGTGAAATTCGTAGACCATCAGTGTCGGCACGAAGAATGTGTTTGAATCCGCCATCAAACGGATCAAGTCCGGGGTCTCGGACAGGAAACATCCATGTTCGATCGACCCCACATCAGCCTCGATCGCCATTCGTAACCCTGGCCCGGCAAGCGCATGGCACATAGTCTTGCGGCCCATCGATGTCGCCTGTGTCACCAGCGCTTCAACCTCGGCTTCTTCGAACGAGGCGTCTCTCGGCCCGTGCCCCGGCCGAGAGCTGGCGCCACCTGTCGTGGCAAACTTGATCACATCTGCCCCCGCCGTCACCATTTCGCGCACGGCGGCTTGCACACCGTCCGGACCATTTGCCACGCCCGAGGGCATTCGTGGATCGGCGTAAAGAAGATTCCGGTGGCCCGAGGGAGATACACGATCAGCCAGACCGCCTGTCGGCGAAATAATGTTCACCGTAACCATCAATCGAGGCCCAGGAATTACGCCGCCTTCGATAGCCATCTTGAACCCGGCATCCAATCCGCCGCCGTCCCTCACCGACGTGTATCCAGAGGTCAGCGTGTCCTTGAGTACATTCGCCGTGCGCAGGAAACGCAATGAAGCGGGATCATCGAGACCCCAACGGCTCAAAATGTCGTATTTTTCAGACATCAAGTGATCGTGGCAGTCGATCAAACCCGGCATCACGGTCATCCCCCCAGCGTCGATAATTTCTGCATCAGGGGGCACCATGACGGTCGCCCTGGGGCCGAACTCGAGGATACGTTCGCCATCAATCAACACCGTTGAATCTACGGCAACCGGCGCTCCGGTCCCATCGATCACGTTGCCTCCAACGATAGCTTTCAACGGACTCACCTCCGACTACGGAAAACACGAACCAGCAGCGCTTAATCTAATGTGCGCCGAAGGTCCCGGCAGCATACTCGTGAAAACAGCCTTCTGCGCCATCCGTTATCGAGCGACACACTCGTCGAGAGTATGAGGATGGATATCGCCTGGCAGGTCGTAATCCCGTCTGCGTGCCACACCGGAGTGAAAGGGTTCCGGTCCAGCCTGCCCATAAAGCGGGAGCGCCTTAGCAAAATGAGGCC